>CAMLRH010000110.1 GCA_946482375.1 uncultured Caulobacteraceae bacterium
CCGATCTCGCCGTCGCGCCGCTTCTCGTGAAAGCGTTCGGCAAGACCGTCCGCCAGGCCCTGGCCGTAGGCGACCTCGTCGTACCAGTAGTGCTCGCCGAAGGCCCGGCCGTTCACCTTGAACTTGCCGCCGAGCAGGGGCAGCTCATAGGCGCCGGTGGCGACCGCCTGCGTGCCGTCGCCCTCGGTGTAGACGTTCCAGCGGCCGAGGAGGTCGCCGTCGGCGTCAAAGCGGGCGCGCGGGCCGTCGCCCGAGCCGTCGTCGTAGAAGCCGGCGATGACGAAGGAGCCCTCCAGCGTGCGGCCATCGCCCCGGCGTGTGCCTTCGACACGCAGGGCCGGCGCCTGGCGGCCGTCGTAGACGAAGGTGTTGGCGACCGCGACGAGGCCGGTCACCGCGTCGCCTTTCCGTCGGATGATGTTGGCCATCACCGTCTTGCCCTGCATGTCGATGCCGGGCGCGCCGCCGCGGATCACCTCGATCCGCTCGACCTGGCTGGCCGGGATGCGGCGCAGGACGCTTTCGAGGTCGTCGCTCTTGGTCGCCGGCCGCTCGCTGTCGATCAGCACGTTGCCGGCCGCGCCCGAGAAGCCGCGCACGCCGTCGCCGGCCTCAAAGGTGAAGCCGGGCAGCCGCGCGATCATGTCCATCGCCGTGTTCGGCTGGGCCGAGGCGAAGAAGGAAGCAGGGTAGGAGGCGACCGAGGACGGCGCTTCCTGCGCCGCCGCCGCGATGGGGGAGAGAGCGGCGGTGGCAAGAACCGCCAGAAGGTAAGCTGAACGCACGGGCTGTTTCCCCAGTCCTGAAGTTACCGGGGAGGGTGGCCGGGGTTACCAGCGCAAGACAGTTACAAGCTTGAAATGTGGATTAAATCTTGGACAGGAACGGCGCCGTCAGACCGCCGTGCCGCCCACGGTCAGACCGGTGATCTTGAGCGAGGGCTGGCCGACGCCGACGGGCACGCCCTGGCCGGCCTTGCCGCAGACGCCGACGCCGGGGTCGAAGCTGAAGTCGTCGCCGATCATGGTCACCCGGGTCAGCGCCGAGGGGCCGTCGCCGATCAGGGTCGCGCCCTTAACCGGCGCGGTGATCTTGCCGTCCTCGACCAGGTAGGCCTCGGTGCACTGGAAGACGAACTTGCCGTTGGTGATGTCCACCTGGCCGCCGCCGAAGTTGGCGCAGAAGAGGCCGCGCTTCATCGAGGCGATCATCTCCGCCTGGGTGTGGTCACCGGCCAGCATGCCGGTGTTGGTCATGCGCGGCATCGGCATGTGGGCGTAGGACTGGCGCCGGCCATTGCCGGTGGGCTGCATGCCCATCAGCCGCGCGGACTGGCGGTCGTGCATGTAGCCCACGAGGATGCCGTCCTCGATCAGTATGGTGCGCTCGGTCGGCGTGCCCTCGTCGTCGATGGTCAGCGAGCCCCGGCGGCCGAGGATCGAGCCGTCGTCGAAGACGGTGACGCCGGGCGCGGCCACCCGCTCGCCGATGCGGCCGGAAAACGCGCTGATGCCCTTCCTGTTAAAGTCCCCTTCCAGCCCGTGGCCGACCGCCTCGTGCAGCAGGACGCCGTTCCAGCCGGGGCCGAGCACCACGTCCATTTCGCCCGCCGGGCAGGGGACGGCGTCGAGGTTGACCAGCGCCATGCGCAGCGCCTCGTCGACCTGTTCCTGCCACGACCGCGGCGTGATCCAGGTGTCGAAGCTGGCGCGGCCGCCGGCGCCGGAGCTGCCGGTCTCGCGGCGGCCGTCCTGCTCCACGGTCACTTGTACGTTGACGCGAACCAGCGGGCGCACGTCGCGGATCAGCCGGCCATCGGCGCGCAGGATCTCGACAATCCGGCGCTCGCCGGCCATCGAGGCCATGACCTGCACGACACGCGGATCACGGGCGCGGGCGAAGGTGTCGATCTCCTGCAGCAGCGAGACCTTGTCGGCGAAGATGGGCGAGGAGACCGGGTCTTCGTCGCCGTACAGTTTGGCGTTGGTGGCGCGCGGAGCTTCGGCCTCGATTCCCGAATAGCCGCGCTTGGCGAGCCGGGCCGAATCGGCGGCACGACGGATGGCGGCTTCGGAGATTTCGCTGGCGTGGGCGTAGCCGGCGGTCTCACCCGCCACCACCCGCAGGCCGAATCCCTCACCGGAATCATAGGCCGCCGTCTTCAGCCGCCCGTCGTCGAAGACGAACGACTCGCTCTCCGAGCGTTCGACGAACAGTTCACCGTCGTCGGCGCCCGACAGCGCGTCGGACAGCACTTCGCGGGCGCGGCTGAGGTCGACGCCGGCGGCGTCCAGGAGCGATGGGGCGGGGGCCTGGAATGTCATGGCCACAACATAGGAAAGCCCGTCGCCGGACGAAACCGCCATTGGCCGGCCCCTCACCCTTGGCAACGCGGGAGGGAGCGCGTATGCACGCGCCGAAGTCGGAAAGGGTGGGCGCAACCTGAGGCTCCGCTTGCGGGGCCTTTGAGCGTAGGCGCCGACTTGGATTGGACGCGAGGCGCATGAAGGTCAGCTCGGGTTTGAAGCGGTTGTCGGCGGGCGTTGCCGCCGGTGCGGTCACCGCGATGTTCGCGGTTCAGGCGGCGGCGAGTGACGCGTTGCTCGGGCAGCCCACGCCGGGCGCCATCGGGCTGCAGGAAGCGGCGTCGCCGCTGAAGCACGAGGCCCACTTCTTCCACAACGCCATCCTGCTGCCGGTCATCACGGTGATCAGCGTCTTCGTCCTGGCGCTGCTGATCTGGGTGGTCGTCCGCTACAACAAGCGCGCCAATCCGGTCCCGGCGCGCTGGAGCCACAATACCGCGATCGAGGTGATCTGGACGGTCGTGCCGGTCCTGATCCTGATGGTCATCGCCATCTTCTCGTTTAGGCTGCTGTTCGCCTACCACGACATGCCCAAGCCCTACATGACGGTGAAGGCGACCGGCTATCAGTGGTACTGGGGCTACGAGTATCCCGACCAGGGAATCAGCGAGATCACCTCGACCATCCTGCCGGAGGACGAGGCCAAGGCCCGCGGCGTGCCGTACCGCCTGGCCGCCACCGAGCCGATGGTCGTGCCGGTCAACCAGGTGGTCCGCGTGCAGACCACCGGCGCCGACGTTATCCACGCCTTCGCCCTGCCGGCCTTCGGCATGAAGATGGACGCCATCCCCGGCCGCCTGAACGAGCAGTGGTTCAAGGCCGAGAAGGTCGGCACCTACTACGGCCAGTGCTCGGAGCTGTGCGGCGTCGACCACGCCTTCATGCCGATCGAGATCAAGGTCGTCAGCCAGCCGGAGTTCGACGCCTGGGTCGCCGCCAAGGCGCCCGCTGCCCCGCCTGCGGCCGCCGAGACCGGCCCGCCGGCCCCGGCCTCGGCCAATCCCGCCCCGACGCAGGTCGCGCCGGTCGATCCCGCGAGCGCCGGCCCCAAGCCCGGCGCCCCCGCCACCAGCACGACGGGCGCCCAGCCCGCCGCCCAGCACTGATCCCCGGATAAAGTCCTATGGCTTACGCCGCTTCCGCTCACGACGATCACGATCACAAGCCCGGGTTCTTCACCCGCTGGCTGTTCTCGACCAACCACAAGGACATCGGCACGCTCTACATCCTCTTCGCCATCATGGCGGGGCTGGTGGGCGGCGCGCTGTCCGGCCTGATCCGCTGGGAGCTCTACGAGCCGGGCATCCAGCTCTTCAAGGAAGGCACCTGGCTGTCGCAGATCGGCCTCATCGAGGCGTCCAAGCACGGCTACAACGCCGCCGTCACCGCCCACGCGCTGATCATGATCTTCTTCATGGTCATGCCGGCCATGATCGGCGGCTTCGGCAACTGGTTCGTGCCGCTGATGATCGGCGCGCCGGACATGGCCTTCCCGCGGATGAACAACATCAGCTTCTGGCTGCTCGTCGCCGCCTGGGTGCTGATGATCACTTCGATGTTCGTCGACGGGGGACCCGGCCACGGCTTCGGCGGCGGCTGGACGGCCTATCCGCCGCTGGCCACGACGGGCCACGCCGGCCCCTCGATGGACCTGGCCATCTTCGCCCTGCACCTGGCCGGCGCGAGCTCGATCCTGGGCGCGATCAACTTCATCACCACCATCTTCAACATGCGCGCGCCGGGCATGACCATGCACCGCATGCCGCTGTTCGTGTGGTCGATCCTGGTCACCGTCTTCCTGCTGCTGCTGTCGCTGCCGGTGCTGGCCGGCGCCATCACCATGCTGCTGACGGACCGCAACTTCGGCACCCACTTCTTCGACGCGGCCAACGGCGGCGACCCGGTCATGTACCAGCACCTGTTCTGGTTCTTCGGGCACCCGGAGGTCTACATCCTGATCCTGCCCGGGTTCGGCATGGTCAGCCACATCGTCGCGACCTTCTCGAAGAAGCCCGTGTTCGGCTACCTCGCCATGGCCTACGCCATGGTCGCCATCGGCTTCGTCGGCTTCATCGTGTGGGCTCACCACATGTACACCGTGGGCATGAGCATCAACCTGCGCGCCTACTTCGTGGCCGCGACGATGGTCATCGCCGTGCCGACAGGGGTGAAGGTGTTCAGCTGGATCGCCACCATGTGGGGCGGCTCCATCGACTTCAAGACGCCCATGCTGTGGGCGATGGGCTTCATCTTCCTGTTCACGCTGGGCGGGGTCACGGGCGTGGTGCTGGCCAACGCCGGCATCGACTACACCCTGCACGACACCTACTACGTCGTGGCCCACTTCCACTACGTGCTGAGCCTGGGCGCCGTGTTCGCCATCTTCGCCGGCTTCTACTACTGGTTCGAGAAGATGTGGGGCGTGAAGTACAACGAGTTCCTCGGCGCCGCCCACTTCTGGATCATGTTCATCGGCGTGAACCTGGTGTTCTTCCCGCAGCACTTCCTCGGCCTGCAGGGCATGCCGCGGCGCTATGTGGACTACCCCGAGGCCTACACCCTGTGGAACCAGGTCTCCTCGATCGGCTACGCCATCACGCTGGTCGGCGTCGGGGTCTTCCTGCTGGTGCTGCTGGAGGCGATGGTCCGCCGTCGTCCGGCCGTGGCCAACCCGTGGGGCGAAGGCGCGACGACGCTGGAGTGGACCCTGCCGTCGCCGCCGCCGTTCCACCAGTTCAACGAACTGCCGGTGGTGAAGGCCGACCACCACTGACCTTCCGGCCACGGAGGGCTACAATCGAGGGGGCGCGGCGGGGACGATCCAGCCGCGCCCCTTCTGCCAAGTAACCTTTGAGAACCTTGACCAAGCGAACCGCAGCCATGACCCGAGACCCAGCGCAGGCCAAGCCCGCGCTGTGGTCGGACTATGTCCAGCTGCTCAAGCCCCGGGTGATGTCGCTGGTGGTGTTCACCGCCTTCACCGGGCTGGTCATGGCGCGCGAGCCGATCCACCCCGTGCTGGCCGCCGTCGCCGTGCTCTGCATCGCGGTGGGCGCCGGCGCGTCGGGCGCGCTGAACATGTGGTACGACGCCGACATCGACGCGAAGATGCGCCGCACCCGCGCCCGCCCCGTGCCGGCCGGCAAGGTGCAGGGCGCCGACGCGCTGGCGTTGGGCGTGGTGCTGTCGCTGTTCTCGGTGATGTTGATGGGGATGGCGCTGAACTGGCTGGCGGCCGGGCTGCTGGCCTTCACCATCCTCTTCTACGCCGTCGTCTACACCATGTGGCTGAAGCGCTCGACGGCGCAGAACATCGTCATCGGCGGACTGGCGGGCGCGCTGCCGCCGGCGATCGGCTGGGCGGCGGCCAGCGGCTCGGCGCCGCCGAACGCCTGGCTGCTCGTCCTCATCATCTTCCTGTGGACCCCGCCGCACTTCTGGGCGCTGTCGCTCTACACCAGCGAGGACTACGCCAAGGTCGGCGTGCCGATGATGCCGGTGGTCAAGGGGGCGGCCTCCACGCGCCGGCAGATCTTCGGCTACTCGCTGGCCCTGATCCCGGTCTGCATCCTGCCAGCCTTCACCGGGCTGGGCGGCGCGATCTATCTCGCCGTCTCGAGCCTGGGCGGCCTCGTCTTCCTGCTGCTCGCCTGGCGCGTCCTGCGCAGCCACGCGGGCGACGCCGCCGGCCAGCGCAACGACGACGGCCTCTATGACGTGAAGGCCGGCTCGAAGGACGCCCGCAACCTGTTCGCCTTCTCGATCCTCTACCTCACCCTGTTGTTCTCGGCCCTGCTGGCCGAACGCGCGATGGGCCTCGCCCCACTGGAGCTGCTGTCATGAGCGATCCCAAGCAGGAGTCGGAAGAATTCATCCGCGCGCGGCGCGGCCGTAACATCGCCCTGGCCATCGGGCTGGCGCTGTTCGTCATTCTCGTGTTCGTCGTCACCGTCATCAGACTAGGAGCGAGCGTCGTTGACCGGCCCCTCTGACCCCAAGGCTCTCGCCAGGCGCAACGGGCGGATCGCGCTGATCTGCGCCGTCGTCTTCGCCGGCATGGTCGGCGCGGCCTACGCCGCCGTGCCGCTCTACAAGGCCTTCTGCCAGCTGACCGGCTTCGACGGCACGGTGCGCAAGGCCGAGGCCGCGCCGACGCAGGTGCTGGACCGCAAGGTGACCGTCCGCTTCGACGCCAACGTCCGCGACCTGCCCTGGGCCTTCAAGCCCGACCAGGTCAGCCAGGACGTGCGAATCGGCGACACCGGGCTCGCCTTCTTCCGCGTGACCAACAACGGCAAGACGCCGATCACCGGGCAGGCGAGCTACAACGTCCTGCCCGAGCAGGCGGGCCCCTACTTCATGAAGCTGGAGTGTTTCTGCTTCACCGAACAGACCGTCCAGCCGGGGCAGACCATGGAGTTCCCGGTCGTCTATTTCGTCGATCCGCAGTACGCCTCCGACCCCAATACGAAGGGCGGGGAGGAGATAACCCTCTCCTACACCTTCTTCCCGGTCGAAGATCAGCGTGCTGAGGCCGCATCACCCCTTGGCGAAGCCGCGCGCGGGCGGCTATAGCACCTGCGCAATCGCCGGGGATTCACGAGGGCAAAGGCAGACATGGCACACGGCGCCGTCAAGCACGACTACCACTTGGTTGATCCGAGCCCCTGGCCGCTGGTCGGTTCCATCGCCGCGACGGTGATGATGATCGGCGCGGTGGTCTGGATGAAGGGCCTGTTCGGTCTGGAAGCGGGCACCTGGTGGCTGTTCGCGGCGGGCTTCGCCGGCATTCTCTACACCATGGCCGGCTGGTGGATCGACGTGACCAAGGAAGCCAACCGGGGCGACCACACGCCGGTCGTCTCCATCGGCCTGCGCTACGGCATGATCCTGTTCATCGCCTCCGAGGTGATGTTCTTCGTCGCCTGGTTCTGGATCTTCTTCGACATGGCGCTGTTCCCGGAACTGCGCCAGGCCTCGCCGATCCAGGAAGTCAGCCAGGCCTGGGCCGTCTGGCCGCCCAAGGGCGTCGAGCTGATCCCGGCCTTCCATTTGCCGCTGGTCAACACCCTGACGCTGCTGCTGTCGGGCACCACGGTCACCTGGGCGCACCACGCGCTGCAGCAGGGCGACCGCAAGAACGCCAAGATCGCGCTGGCGCTGACCATCGCGCTGGGCGTCCTGTTCACCTCGATCCAGGCCTACGAGTACAACCACATCCTCCACGAGAAGCTGTTCTACTCGGAGGAGGCGGCGAACTCGGGCCTCTACGGCTCCGCCTTCTTCATGGCCACGGGCTTCCACGGCTTCCACGTGCTGGTCGGGACGCTGTTCCTGATCGTCTGCCTGCTGCGCCTGATGGGCAAAGGCTTCTCGCCCAAGCAGCACTTCGGCTTCGAGGCGGCGGCCTGGTACTGGCACTTCGTCGACGTGGTGTGGCTGTTCCTGTTCGCCTTCATCTACGTCGTCTTCGGCACGCCGTAGGGGCGTGAGCCTCAACCCCTACGTCGCGGGCGCCCGCGGACGCTGCCCGAACTGCGGCAAGGGGCGTCTTTTCGAAGGCTTCCTGCGGGTCTCGCCGACGTGCGAGGCCTGCGGCTTCGAGCTTGCGGCGGCTGACAGCGGCGATGGGCCGGCCGTCTTCATCATTCTGATCGTGGGCTTCCTCGTCTCCTTCGCGGCCCTGTTTACCGAGGTCGCGCTGCGCCCGCCGATCTGGGTCCACCTCGTCGTCTGGCTGCCGCTGACGGCTGTACTGTGCCTTGCCATGTTGCGGCCCATGAAGGGGCTGATGCTGGCGGCCCAGTTCGCCAACAAGGCCTCCGAGGCGAGGAGCGATGAGTAGCGCGATTAAGCCCTTCCCCCTGGATGGGGGAAGGGTTTGGGATGGGGGTGGCGCCGCTTCAGCTTTCACGGCGTCAGAGCGCTATCCTGAACCTCTCCCACCCCCATCCCCGGCCCTTCCCCCATCCAGGGGGAAGGGAG
>CAMLRH010000111.1 GCA_946482375.1 uncultured Caulobacteraceae bacterium
CTTCGAGTTCGACGACCACATCGGCTTGCCGTCGATGCGCGGCGCGGGCTCTTCGACGGGGCCGGGATCGTATTCGACGGTCTGCTGGACGGTCGCCGAATGGTCTCGCGCCGGGACCGCCGCGGCGTCGCCGTCGCAGGCGACCAAGGCCAGCGCGCTCAGCGCCGCCAGCCAGTTCAGGTACGCAGGTTTCATGAGGCTCCCCCTTGCCCGCAGGTTGTTAGGAACGAAATAAGAACAAACGGAGCCGTTTGTCCAGCGCCCGCCTATCCCCTACAAGTCCGCCCGTGGAAAAGCGGGTTCTCCTGATCGTCGGCGGCGGCATCGCGGCCTACAAGGCGCTCGAGCTGACGCGCCTGCTGCGCAAGGCCGGCGTCGGCGTGCGGCCGGTCCTGACGAAGGCGGGCGCGGCGTTCGTGACGCCGCTGTCGCTCGCGGCGCTGGCCGAGGACAAGGTCTACGCCGACCTCTTCTCGCTGACCGACGAAGCCGAGATGGGCCACATCGAGCTGTCGCGCTCGGCCGACCTGGTGGTGGTCGCCCCCGCCACAGCCGACCTGATGGCCAAGTGCGCCAATGGGCTGGCGGGCGATCTCGCCTCGACGACGCTGCTCGCCACCGACAAACCGGTGCTGATGGCGCCCGCCATGAACGTGCGCATGTGGCAACACCCGGCGACCGTCCGGAACTTCGAGCAGCTAAAGGCCGATGGCGTCCATTTCGTTGGCCCCGACGAGGGCCCGATGGCCTGCGGCGAGTTCGGGCCCGGCCGCATGGCCGAACCGCCCGCCATCTTCGACGCCATCATGGGGCTGCTGGAGAGCTCCCGACCGCGTTCGCTAGCCGGTAGGCATGTGGTGGTGACCGCCGGTCCCACGGCCGAGCCGATCGACCCGGTGCGGCTGATCACCAACCGGTCGAGCGGCAAGCAGGGTTACGCTATAGCATCCGCGCTCGCGACCCTCGGGGCGAAGGTGACGCTGGTCTCCGGCCCGACCGCGTTGGCCGCGCCGACCGGCGTCAACCGCGTCGATGTCGAGACGGCTCAGGAGATGCTCGAGGCCAGCCGCGCCGCCCTGCCGGCCGATGCGCTGGTGGCCGTGGCCGCCGTCGCCGACTGGCGGCCGGACGAG
This sequence comes from uncultured Caulobacteraceae bacterium, assembly GCA_946482375.1. The sequence goes on from CAMLRH010000111.1 coordinate 1,134, forward strand.
GCGTTCGGCGTGAAGCTGAAGAAGGGCAAGGACGGTCCGCCGACCGTCCGCCTCGTCGAGAACCCCGACATCCTGGCGACGCTGGCGCACGAGGGCCCCGACCGGCCGAAGCTGGTGGTGGGGTTCGCCGCCGAGACGCACGATGTCGAGGCCCATGCGCTCGCCAAGCTCAAGCGCAAGGGTTGCGACTGGATCGTCGCCAACGACGTCACCGAGCCCGGCGTCATGGGCGGCGGCGAAAATGCGGTGCTGATCATTTCGAAGAGCGGGACCGAACGCTGGGACCGCATGCCCAAGGAAGCCGTCGCCGGACGGCTCGCTCAAAGGATTGCGGAGGCGCTTGCTTGAACCCGGTCGTTCCCGTCACCCGCCTCGCCCACAACCCCGACCTGCCGCTGCCCGCCTACGAGACCGACGGCGCCGCCGGCATGGACCTGCGCGCCGCCGTGCCCGAGGACGAGCCGATGGTGCTGAAGCCCGGCGCCCGGGCCATGGCGCCCACGGGCCTCGCCTTCGCCATACCCCCTGGCTACGAGGCGCAGGTGCGGCCGCGCTCGGGGCTGGCGGCCAAGTACGGCATCACTTGCCTGAACACGCCGGGCACAATCGACAGCGACTATCGCGGCGAGGTGAAGGTCATCCTCATCAACCTCGGCGAGGAGGACTTCCACATCCGTCGCGGCGACCGCATCGCCCAGCTGGTCATCGCGCCGTTCGCCCGCGCCGACTGGAGCGAGGTCGCAAGTCTCGATGAAACGGGTAGGGGCGCCGGCGGCTTCGGCTCGACCGGCGGGCGGTGATCAGTTCGGCAGGACGTATGGCGCGAGCGCCAGGAAGCCGAGGAAGCCGGTCGAAAACGCCAGCCCCGCCACCCACAGGAAGGGGCGGATGACGTCGGCGGTCTGGTCGGTTCGGGCGACGCGCATGGGGGGGTCCTTGAACGCTCCTGATCAGGAAACACTCAGGAGTCGCAAATGGTTGCGGCGCGAAAGCTGAACCAAGGCTGACATGATTCGCCTGAGCCCGGATCAAGCTGCGCAATGGCTGGCCGACCGTTTGCGGGGGAAGGCCGGACGCGTGTTCGTGCCTTGCGGCGCGGCGGAGCCGCTGGCGCTGTTCGACGCGTTCGCCGCGGAACCGGGTCTGGCCGCCGACCTCACCTTCGTTGGCGCTTATCTGCCGGGCGCCAACCGCCGCGACTGGGCCTCGCTCTCGAAGGCCGAGGGAACGTTCGTTTCCAACGACTGGCGGGCGAGCTTCGAGGCCGGGCGGTTCGCGTTCAGGCCGCTGACCTACTTCCAGGCGTGGGGGTGGCTTGAACGGACGCCTCTGGACGCGGCGATCTTCCACGTCAGCCCGCCGGGCGCCGATGGCCGCTGCTCCTTCGGCGTCACGACGGACTTCCCGCCGGCGGTTGCCGGCCGTGACCTGTTGAAGGTGGCGCTGGTCAACCCGCGGATGCCGCGCACCGCTGGGCCATCAGCGCCGTTCGACGCCTTCGACGTGGTGATGGAGGGTGACTGCCCGCTGGTGGAGTACGACACCGGCGTTCTCGACCCGGCCTTCGACCGCATTTCGCATACCATCGCCGAACTCACGCCGGAAGGCGCGACCGTCCAGTTCGGCATCGGCAAGGTGGGCGTTGCGGCGCTGGCGGCGCTGGAAGGCCGCAAGGGTCTGAAGATCCATTCCGGCATGGTCACCGATCCCCTGCTGCCGGTGCTGGACGCGGGCGCTGTCGACGAGGTCGTCACCGCGTTGGCGCTGGGGACGAAGCCGCTGTTCGACCGTTGCGGCTCTGACCCGCGCATCCGTTTTGAGTCTGTCAGCTTCACGCACGACATCCGCGTGCTGGCGGCGATACCGCGCCTCATCGCCGTCAACTCGGCGCTGGAGGTCGATCTCTTTGGCCAGGCCAACGCCGAATTCATCGCCGGCCGTCAGGTCTCCGGCATCGGCGGGCTGACCGACTTCCTGCGTGGCGCTGGGCTGTCCGACGGCGGCGTGCCCATCGTCGCGCTGAACGCCACCGCCAAGGGCCGCAGCCGCATCGTGCCGAGGCTCGCCCCCAACGCCGTCTCCGTGCCTCGCGCGGACATGGGCGTCGTCGTCACCGAGCACGGCGCCGCCGACCTGCGCGGCCTCGATCTCGACAACAGGGCGCGGGCGCTGACCGCCATCGCCGCGCCGGAGCACCGGGACGCGCTGGCGAACGACTGGGACGAGATGCGCCGCTCTACCTAACTCCGATTGCTCCCGCGAAGGCGGGAGCCCAAGCGGCGATTCAGCTTGGGTCCCCGCCTTCGCGGGGATGATCGGATGAAAGGAGCTCAGCAGTATGCTCCCCCAGTTTCGGCGCCCGCTTGCCGGGCATCCGCTTGCCGTCGACCTTCACCGGGCAGGCCAGCATGTGCAGGCCCTGCGGGCGGTCGGGATGGTCGATGACGTCGCGCATGCCGACCTCAGCGACGAAGGGGTTGGCGAGCGCCTGGTGGATGTCGAGCACCGGGCCGAACGGGACACGTCCGGCCAGCGCCTCGTGCCACTCCGCCGTCGTGCGGGTCGAGAACAGCGCGTCCATTGCCGCCGTCAGCGCTTCAAGGTTGGCGCGGCGGGCCTTGAGATCGACAAAGCGGGGGTCGGCGGCGAGGTCCGGGCGAGCGGCGATGTCGCAGAGTTCCAGCCAGAACTTCTGCGTCATGCTCATCAGCTGGCCGTAGCCGTCCTTCGTCTTCACCCGCTGCACCGGGGCCAGCGACGGGTGCGCGCCGCGCGGCAGGCGGCCGACATCGTAGCCCTCGTTCATCGCCCAGATGCCGGGATAGGAAAGCTGGTGCAGGGCGACGTCGAACAGGCAGACGTCAACGTCGCATCCCTTCCCCGTCATCTTCGCCGACAGGATCGCCGACACCACCCCGAACGCGAAAGTCGAGCCGGTCATGAAGTCGATGACCGACACCCCCATCCGCGTCGGCGGCGCCTCCGGATCGCCGGTCATGCTCATCAGCCCGGCTTCGGCCTGCATGGGGTAGTCGTAGCCCGGCCAGGTCTCGCGGGAATTGCCGCGCCCGTAGGCGGTCAGGTGGCCGCAAACGATGGCGGGGTTCAGGTGCTTGAGGTGGTCGTAGGTGAGCCTGAGCTTCTCGGGCTGGTCGCCGCGCAGGTTGTGGACGACGGCGTCGGCGCTCTTCACCAGCCGCTCGAAGTCGGCGCGGCCTTCGTCGGTCTTCAGCTCGATGGCCGCCGACTTCTTCGAGCGCGAGAAGGTCTGGAAGTACTGGCTGTCGTTTTCGCCCAGCATGAAGGGGCCGCTGGGGCGCGAGGCGTCGCCCCCGGTCGAGGGCGCCTCGCACTTGATGACCTCGGCGCCGAGCTCGCTCATCAGCTGGGTGGCGTAGGGACCGGCCCCGAAGTGCTCCAGCGTCAGCACCCGCACGCCTTCGAGGGGTCGTCTCACCAGTAGTCCTTCATCAGTTCGGCGGCCCACGCGGGCTCGCGCACCTCGCCGCGCGGCAGGAAGCCCTTCAGCACCGGCTTGATGTCGACGACGGGCGTGCCGTCGATGGCGTCCAGTCCTTCGACCAGCAGGTGGCGGCCTTCCACGCCCACGATGGAGCAGACGCTGACGCCCAGCCGGTTCGGCCGGTTCCTGCCGCGCTGGGCGAAGATGCCGACCAGAGGCCAGTCAGGGTTGCCGCGCGGCCGCCGCGCGCCGGTGACGATCATCTCATCGGTCACCTGGTCGAACACGAAGATCACCTCTGCGTGGGAGAAATCGGTCACCCCGGCCAGCGCCTCGTCGGGGATGTGCGGCGCGAGCTCGATGGCCGCGCGGCTTGCGCCCCAGTCGTCGTCGATGGCTTCCGCCCGGCCACCCCGGACATACGCCACAGGTTCCACGGTGATGCTCATGCGGCGCGGGCTAGGCCCCGAGCGCCTGATGGTCAATCCACCTCGTCATCCTCGGGACAAGCTCGAGGATGACGAGGAGAGGAAAGCTGGGCTAGATCGGCGCACGGGTTGGGAGGCATCGTATGACGGCGACAACAGCGGGAACGGTGGAGCAGAAACCCGCCTCCATGCGGACGGTGGTGGCGGCCTCGTCCGCCGGGACCGCCTTCGAGTGGTACGACTTCTTCATCTTCGGCACGCTGGCGACGGTCATCTCGAAGACCTTCTTCTCGTCGCTGAACGACACCGCCGCCTTCATCGCGGCGCTGGGCCTGTTCGGCGCGGGATTCGCGTTTCGGCCGCTGGGGGCGCTGATCTTCGGCTGGCTGGGCGACCGGGCCGGGCGCAAGGCCGCCTTCCTGATCACCGTGACGCTGATGGGCGGGGCGACCTTCGCCATCGGCCTGTTGCCGACCTACGAGCAGGCTGGGCCGATCGCGCCGATCCTGCTGATCCTCATGCGCATCATCCAGGGCACGGCGCTGGGTGGCGAGTACGGCGGCGCCGCCATCTATGTCGCCGAGCACGCGCCGGCGGACAAGCGCGGCGCCATGACCGGCTGGATCCAGGTCTCGGCGGCGCTTGGCCTGATCGGGGCGCTGGTGGTGGTTCTGGTCACGCGCACGACCATCGGCGAGGACGCCTTCGCCGACTGGGGCTGGCGCATCCCGTTCCTGGTGTCGGCCGGATTGTTGGCGATCTCGCTGTGGATGCGTCTGAAGCTGTCGGAGAGCCCGACCTTCAAGGCGCTCAAGGACGCCGGCGAGCATTGCCAGGCGCCGTTCCGCGAGTCCTTCGCCCACTGGCCGAACCTGAAGCTGGTGCTGCTGGCGCTGTTCGGCGTGATGTTTGCCCAGGGCGCGGTCTGGTATGCGGCCTTCTTCTACACCCAGGTCTTCCTCGAGAAGTTCCTGAAGATGCCGGCGCCGACCGTGAACACCCTGGTCATGGCCATGGTAGTGGCAAGCGCGCCGCTCTACGTCTTCTTCGGCTGGCTGTCGGACAAGGTCGGCCGCAAGCCCGTGATGCTGGCCGGCATGGCCGCGGCGCTGATCTTCTTCTTCCCCGGCTTCCACATGATGGCCAAGTTCGCCAACCCGGCGCTGGCCGAGGCCGAAGCGCGCACGCCGGTGGTCGTGGTCGCCGACCCCGCCGCCTGCTCGCTGCAGTTCGATCCCGTAGGCAAGGCGCAGTTCGTCAGCTCCTGCGACATCGCCAAGTCGACGCTCGCCAACGCCGGCATCTCCTATGACAACGAGGCTGCGCCGGCCGGTTCGGTGGCGAAGATCCGCGTGGGCGATGCGGAGGTGGTTTCGGTCGAGGGCGCGGGCCTGACCGCCGCCGATCTCAAGACGGCGAAGGCCGACGTCGACACCCGCATCAAGGCGGCGCTGACCCAGGCCGGTTATCCGCTCGCCGCCGATCCGGCGCGGATCAACCTTATCGGCGTCTTCGGCGTCCTGATGATCTTCGCCATCGCCGCCACGGCGCTCTACGGACCGCAGGCCTCGGCGCTGGTCGAGCTGTTCCCGACGCGGGTGCGCTACACGGCGCTGTCGCTGCCCTATCACGTCGGAACCGGGTGGGTCGGCGGCTTCCTGCCCTTCAGCGCCTTCGCCATCGTGGCGGCGACGGGGAACATCTACTCGGGGCTCTGGTACCCCGTGATCTTCACGGCCATCAGCGTGCTGGTGACGCTGTTCTTCTGGCCGGAGACGAAGGGACGACCGCTGGAAGCGGCTTGATCCCCAATCCCGCTCAGCCCCGCGAAAGCGGGGACCCAGGCTTTTTATGAAAGCCTGGGTCCCCGCTTTCGCGGGGATGAGCGGAAGAGGTGAGGCGGACAACGCGCCTTCCCGATTTCACGAGGTCGCTGATCTGTTCATCCGAGGCTGTTTCAAGCCGCTCGGCATCGCGGCGGGCCATGGCGGCGATGTCGGGGTTGGCGCCGGCCTCCACCACCAGCACGTCGGCGGCGCCGAGCGTGCGCAGGGTTCGCAGGGTGATCTCCTCGGCGGGGCCGGAGGCGTCGATCTCCACCACCTCGCCCTTGGCGGCCTGGGCGGCGGTCAGCGACTCTCGCAAGAGGCGGGCGGCGCGCTCCATCTCGCCGTCCATGGCCGCCTGCGCGGCCAGCCCATGCAGCGCGTCTCGCAGGAAGGCGCGGCGCTGGGTCAGGTCGGGAATGCCGGAGCGGACCTCCTCCTGAAGTTGGCGGAACAGGGCGGCGACGCGGCCGATGCCGTGGGGCACGCGGGCTTCCAGCTCGCTCCTGAGCAGGGTCGCCAGCATCGGTGAGGCGCCGCCTGTGCCGATGGCGGCCACGACCTCGCCCCGGTCGACGATGGCCGGGGTCGTGAAGTCGGAGAGGTCGGGGCGGTCGACGACGTTGACGATGGCGCCGGCCCGCGCCGCCGCCATGGCCGCGGCCTCGCAGAACTCTCGCTCTCCGGCGACGATGGCGATGAGCGCGCCCTTGTAGGCTTCCATCGACAGCGCCGCCTCGCCCTCGACGCGCGTGACCTCGGCCGGGGAGCCCTCGAACAGCCGCGCCTTCGCCTCGGCGGCTTCGCCCGATCCGGCGATCACCACCTTGCGTCCGGCGAGCGGGAAGAAGGCTGGAAAGGCGTCCACGGCGGTCCTCTTACCGCGTTTTGACTACAAGCGGCGCTGATACCGCTTCGTTAAGCATCTTCGGACATGCTTTCCGCGATTTTAACCATGTTGGGGCCACAAGCGCCGCCATGGCCAAGGCCGCCTTCATCGCCGAAAGCCCCGTCCGGGCGCGCGCCGAGCGCGTGCGTTCGCTCGGCTGTCGCGTCTGGGACGCCGACGGCGAGGCCCGCATCGACTTCGACATGGGCGGCGGCTCAATCGTGCTGGGCCACGCCCATCTGGTCGTCGAGGCCGCCGTCGCCGATGTGCCCTGCGACGCCGAGGACGCCGCCGCCGACGCGCTGATCTCGCTCCTGCCGTCGGCCGAGGCCGTCCGCTTCACCGCCGCCGAGTCCCAGGCCCTGCCGGCCGCCATCGCCGCCGCGCGCCGCGTCACCGGCCACCGCCGGGTGCTGGCCTGCGCGCCGCCGGCCGGCCCCTTCCATGAGGCCGAGGACCTGGCCGCGGTCGTCATCGACCCGCTGGGCGCCGATCCGGACGACCTCGTCGCGGCCCGGGCGCTGGCCGACGCCTGCGGCGCGGTGCTCATCTTCGACGAGGGGGCCTCGGCCTTCCGCGTGCACGAGAACGGCGCGCAGGGGAT
>CAMLRH010000112.1 GCA_946482375.1 uncultured Caulobacteraceae bacterium
CGAACGGCGTCTCGACCTCGGTGTCCGAGGAGACCCAGGAACTCTTCCTCCGCACCATCCCCGGTCTTGAGAACGTCGCCATCAAGCGCTTCGGCTACGCCATCGAGTACGATTACGTCGACCCGCGCGAGCTCTATCCGACGCTGGAGGTCAAGCGCCTGCCCGGTCTCTACCTCGCCGGCCAGATCAACGGCACCACGGGCTATGAGGAAGCCGGGGCGCAAGGTCTGGTTGCGGGTCTGAACGCCGCCCGCGCCGCGTCCGGCGCCGAACCCGCCACCTTCGCCCGCGACGAGGCCTACATCGGCGTGCTCATCGACGACCTCGTCACCCGCGGCGTCACCGAGCCCTATCGCATGTTCACCAGCCGGGCCGAGTTCCGGTTGTCCCTCCGCGCCGACAACGCCGACCAGCGACTGACGCAGCGGGGGATCGACCTGGGTGTCGTCGGCGCCGAGCGGACGGCTGTGTTTCACGTGAAGCAAAAGGCGCTGAGCGACGCCAGGGCCCAAGCCGCGGCCTGGACGCTCACGCCCGCAGAGGCGGCCAAGGCCGGCTTCAAGGTCAACGCCGACGGCCAGCGCCGCAATCTGATCCAGATGCTCGCCTATCCCGGCGTGACGCTTGACCATCTGGCCCGCGTCTGGCCGCCCGTCGCCGACTGGTCACCACAAGTCCGCGAGCAGATTGAGATCGACGCCGCCTACCACGGCTACCTCGACCGGCAGCAGGCCGACGTCGAAGCCTTCCGCCGCGACGAGAACCTCGTCCTGCCTGCCGACCTCGACTACGGCGCTGTCGGCGGCCTCTCCAACGAGGTGCGCGAGAAGCTCAAGGCCGTCCGCCCGCTGACCCTTGGCCAGGCCGCCCGCATCGAGGGCGTCACTCCTGGCGCGCTCACCGCCCTGCTCGCTCATGTCCGACGCGCCCGCGCGGCCTGAGGTCACCGACGCCGCGAGCTTTCAGACGGCCAGCGGCGCGAGCGACGCGCAGGTGGCGGACCTGGAGCGCTTCCGCGCCCTGCTCGCCGAGTGGAACGAGAAGATCAACCTTGTCGGCCCCTCCGCGCTGGAGGCCTTCTGGCCTCGCCACGTCTGGGACTCGGCGCAGCTGCTCGAGATCGAACCCGGCGCAAAGGTCTGGGCCGATCTCGGCGCCGGCGCGGGATTTCCGGGTCTGGTGCTGGCGATCTTGCTCAAGGGCACGCCCGGCGCGCACGTCCATCTGATCGAAAGCCTCGGCAAGCGATGTCGCTTTCTGGAGGCTGTTGTTTCGACTCTGAATCTCCCGGCGACAGTGCATAATGCGCGGGCGGAGGCGCTCTCGCTGAAGGTCGACGCGGTCACGGCCCGCGCGGTCGCGCCGCTTCACAAGCTGCTCGGTTTTGCCGAGCCATACCTGAAGCGAGGCGCTGTGGGGGCGTTCCTCAAGGGACAAGATGTTGCGTCCGAGTTGACGGAAGCTACTAGATATTGGAAATTCGAGCACGATCTGAACCCAAGTCTCTCCAGTTCAGAAGGCCGGGTCGTGAGGGTAAGGAAGCTGGTTCGTGTCGGAAAAGTCTGACCAGGCGCTACGCGTACTTGTCATCGCCAACCAGAAGGGCGGGGTCGGCAAGACCACCACGGCGATCAACCTCGGAACGGCGCTGGCCGCGGTCGGCGAGCGGGTGCTGCTGATCGACGCCGATCCGCAGGGCAACGCTTCGACGGGCCTCGGCGTCTCGCGCCAGCAGCGCAAGACCAGCCTCTACGACGTGCTGATGGGCGACCTGCCTCTGGCCGCCGCCGCGGTGGAAACCGCCCTGCCCGGCCTCGACCTGGTGCCTGCGGATGCAGACCTGTCTGGCGTGGAGCTGGAGTTGGGAGCTCAACCCCGTCGCTCGTTCCGCCTGCGTGACGCGCTCCAGCCGCTGCGCGACGCCGGCCGCTACAGCTATGTCCTGATCGACTGCCCGCCTTCGCTGAACTTGCTCACCGTAAATGCGATGACGGCGGCGGACGCGGTGTTTGTACCGCTGCAGTGCGAGTTCTTCGCGCTGGAGGGCCTGACGCAGCTCATGCGCACCATCGAACTGGTGCGCGGCAGCCTCAACCCGTCGCTGGAGATCCAGGGGCTGGTGCTGACCATGTACGATCGCAGGAACAGCCTCTCCGAACAGGTCGCCCGCGACGTGCGCGCCCACTTCGGCGACAAGGTCTACGAGACGGTGATCCCCCGCAACGTGCGGGTCTCCGAGGCGCCGTCCTACGGCAAGCCGGTCCTGATCTACGACCTCAAGTGCGCCGGCTCGCAGGCCTATCTGAAACTTGCCCGGGAAGTCGTCGGCCGCGAGCGCCAGCGGCAGGCCCAGGCGGCGTAAAGGAGTAAGCGTCATGGCCGAGAGCGTAGCGGCGGAAGGCCGCCGGGGACTGGGACGCGGCCTTTCGGCCCTGCTGGGCGATCCGGAAGCGCCGGTGGCGGCCCAGGATGGCGCTGGCGCCCGCGAGATCCCCATCGAGCTGATCGCTCGCAACCCTGACCAGCCGCGCCGGGCCTTCGGCGAGGCCGAGATCGACGAACTGGCCGCCTCGATCCGCGAAAAGGGCGTGCTGCAGCCGATCCTGCTGCGCCCCGCGCCCGGCAAGACCGGCGAGTATCAGATTGTCGCCGGCGAGCGCCGCTGGCGCGCGGCGCAGAAGGCGGGCCTGCGCGCCATGCCGGCGCTGGTGCGCGACCTCGACGACCTGCAGGTGCTCGAGATCGCCATCGTCGAGAACGTCCAGCGCGCCGACCTCAATCCGCTGGAAGAGGCGCTGGGCTACCGCGCCCTGATGGACAAGTTCGGCCGCACCCAGGAGGCGGTGTCGCAGGTGGTCGGCAAGAGCCGTCCGCACGTCGCTAACGCCTTGAGATTGCTGAACCTTCCGGCCGAGGTGCAGGCCATGCTGTCGGACGGCCGCTTGACCGCCGGCCATGCCCGCGCGCTGGTGGGCGCCGTCGATCCGCTGGCGCTGGCGAAACAGGTCGTCGAGAAGGGCCTCAACGTTCGTGAAACCGAGGCGCTTACCCGCCGCGCGCCGGAAACGAAGTCAGCCAAGCCGGCCCAGGACCGCGTCAGCCGCGACGCCGACACCGCAGCGCTGGAAAATGACCTTTCGGAAGCCCTCGGCCTCGACGTCGAGCTTCGCCACAAGGGCGGCGCCGGGGAACTGCGCATCAAGTACACGACGCTCGAGCAGCTCGACGACCTCTGCCGCCGGCTGATGCGAGGCTAGGCCTATTCGATTCGACTAGGACCCTTCGACGTGCTGTTGATGGCCGCCTGAAGGCGGCGAGCGACCTTCTTCACGTCTTCAGCGGCGGGCAGCTGTTCCGGCATCTGACCGCCAAGCTCCTTTATGGTTTGCCGAACCTTCGCACCGACATCATGGTGGGCTCTGCTCGCCGCCTCTTTGCCCCTGATGTTTTCCCGACGCAGCTTTTCTTCAGTCTGCGTCGCTCGAAAGAGGTTTGCGGCGAGTTCCGTGCTGCCCATGTGATCGAGAATCGCTTGCTTGGCTTTGAGGCCCTTGCGTCGCCGGATACCGGGGACGTCCAAGCCGCCGTACAGACCCTTGTAGCCCTCGGTCTGGAAGATAGCGAATTCAATGCCTTCGCGGACGCCCGCGTTCTTCGCTGCGCTCGCTAGATGTTTGTTGTGCGTCTTAATTTCTTCCCGGAGAAGAACCCGCCGCTCATCCTCCGAGAGCGGCAGGTATTCTTGCGTCTGCTGGTCGGCGATCTCCTGCCGACGCGTTTGAATAGCGAAGTATGTCTGCGCAAACGCGACCGGCCGCTTACGCCCATCAGCATTCTGCGCGGTGAGGTACGCAGCGTAGCGGCTAAGCGCGATGTCCTCGACCTCACGTTCGGCGCCCTTACCAAGAGCGATCATTTTGCCGACGTCGGCAAAATGATCGTCCGGATCGTGGCCAGCGGCCGCGCACGCAGCCTTGGCCTTCTCGATCACGGCTAGGAAGTTGTCCCACTTTGTATACTCAAGCAGCCCCTGGAGATCGCGAGCTAGCCAGAACTCATTCGCCTCATCATCAACGCGTGCAGCCCCCTCGAACGCGGCGATGAGGGCCTCGATAGTGTCGTCGCTCACTGACAGCTTGCGGGGCTTCATCGCCTCGCCGAAAGCTGCTTTGGCTAGGCGACGGGTGTGTTCAGAATCGTCAGTCATCGCGTCAGGTTAACACGCTTCACGCGAGTTGCCTTGCTGCGCTCACGCGGCCTAAAGCCCCAACCTCCGCGCCCGTCCCGCGATCGTCAGCGCCAGCTTTTCCGCGATCAGCGCGTCCGGTGAGCCCGCGGTCTTGCAGGCGCGGTCGGCGGCCAGCACCTCGGGCTGCAGCTGGTCGAGGTGCGGGAGCGTCCAGGCGCGGGCCTGGCGCAGGAATTCGCGCTCGTTCTTCCAGAACACGCCGGACGCTTTGGCCGCTTCCTGCAACGACGCGCCGCTTTGGGCGAGGGTGAGTGTGCGGCGCAGACGCCCTAGGTACATACCCATGGCGCGGACGGCGGCGGGTCCGGTCTCGCCCTCGGCATGCGCGCGGCGAAGGCCCGCCTGCGCGGGACCCACCCGGCCGCCGAAGGCGTCCGCCGCGGCGTCGCTGAGCGAGGCTTCCGGCTCGACGCCGAGGAAGGCTTCGAGGTCGGCGGGGGTCGCGGTCTTGCCGCTGCCAGGCCCGATGTAGAGGGCCAATCGCTCGATCTCCTGCCGCGCGACGCCGCGCTCCTTCGGCATGCGGGCGACGAACAGCTCCAGCGCCTGGGAATCGAGGCCGACCTTGTCCCCGGCCAGAGTCTCACGGACCAGGCGGGCGATGTCGCCCGGCTCGTCCTCGTAACAGGGAATGGTCGCGCAGGCGGCCGCCTTCTCGCCGGCCTTTCGCAAGGCCGAGTCCCGCCGCAACTCCCCAGCCTCGATCAGGAAGAAGGCCTCGGGGTTGAAGGCGCCGTCGGCATGGGCGTTCAACGCCTCGGCCGCTAGCTTCTCCGGTCCGACCTTGCTGTCGCCGAGCCTGAGGCGGACCAGCCGCCGCCCGCCCATCATCGACAAGGCCGCGAGTTCGTCCTCCAGCCTCCCCTCGTCGAGGTCACCGTCGGTTAGCACCGCCACGTCGAAGGGATCGTCCGGGTTGGCGGCGATCTTGGCGGCCAGCTCACGGGCGCGCTCGGAAACGACGCCCCGGTCGCGCCCATAGATCAACGCGACGCGGACCTCGCGGCCGGGATTCTTCAGGAAGCGTTCGATGTCGGGGCGGCGGGAGAGGATCATGCCTCTAGCCGCGCGTGGCGAACCAGCTGGCGAGGTCGAGGTGGATGCGGCGCGCGGCGTCGGCGGCCGCGCGGGCTTCGGCGTCCTGCTGCCCGGCGATGGCGGCATACGGGTCGTCGACGTTGTTGTAGGTGACTTCGGAGGTCACGCGCCGGCGGCGCAGCTCGCGGTTGGTGGCGCGGTCGTAGAGCCGGTACTCCACCTGCAGCACCAGTTCATAGCGGCTGACGACGTTGTCGACCCGCAGGCCCCGGCCCAGGCGGTCGGCGCGGTACCAGAGGTCGAGCCGATAGGCCGGATCGGTCGCCAGGTTGCGGCCGAGCGCATCGTTCAGTTCCTCGCGCATCAGCTCGCCGACGCGGCCCTGCGGCGCGATTACCTCAATGGCGGGCAGCGAGGACGCCACGCCCGGCTGGGCGTAGAGCGGCGTGAAGCCACAGCCGCCGAGCGGTAGGGCGAGCGCCAGAGCGAGGGCGGCGAGCGCGCGCTTCATCAGTTGGCCACGATGTTGACGATACGGCCCGGCACCACGATCACCTTGCGAACGGTCAAGCCGGCAAGGTGCACGGAGACGGTCGGGTCCGCCAGAGCCAACTCGCGCACGGCGGCCTCGTCGGCGTCGCGGGCGACGCGGACCTCGCCCCGGCGCTTGCCGTTGATCTGCACCGGCAGGACGACCTCGGCGTCGGTGGCCAACGAGGCGTCGAACGCCGGCCAGGGTGCGTCGACGACCATCCCTTCTCCGCCGATCCTGGCCCAGCACTCTTCCGCCAGGTGTGGCGTGAAGGGCGCGATCAGCCGGGCGAACACCGACAGCGCCTCCGCGCGCCCGGCCAACACCGACGGCGACGCCCCGTCGGCCTTGAAGTCCTTGAGAATGTTCAAGAATTGATAGAGTCTGGCGATGCCGCTGTTGAAGCGGAAGTGCTCGATGGATTCGGTGACGGCCTTTACCAGCTTGTGAGTCGCGCGGCGCAGTTCGGCGTCCGGCTCGACGGCGGGGACGTCCGCCGGCTGGCTTTCGAACTCGTTCCACACCCGCTGGACAAAGCGGCCGGCGCCCTCGATTCCGCCAGTGGTCCACTGCACGTCGCGCTCGGGCGGGCTGTCGGACATGACGAACAGCCGCGCGGCGTCGACGCCGTAATCCTCGACCATGTCCTCGGGGTCGACGACGTTCTTCTTCGACTTCGACATCTTCTCGATGTCGCCGATCGCCAGCGCCTCACCGGTCTCGCGGTGCTTGGCGGCCCGGCCCTTGCCCTCGCCGGACAGCTGGACGTAGGCGGGCTCGACCCACTCGCCAGTCGGGTTCCGATAGGTCTCGTGGGTGACCATGCCCTGGGTGAACAGGCCCGCGAACGGCTCGGCCACCGACAGCATGCCCTCATCGCGCAGCGCGCGGGTGATGAAGCGGGCGTAGAGCAGGTGCAGGACGGCGTGCTCGACGCCGCCGATGTACTGGTCGACCGGCAGCCAGTAGTCGGCGGCGGCCTTGTCGATCGGCTGCGTCGCGTCCGGGTTGGCGAAGCGGGCGAAGTACCAGCTCGAATCCACGAACGTGTCGAGGGTATCGGTCTCACGCTCGGCCTTGCCGCCGCAGCCGGGGCAGCTGACCTGCCGCCAGGTCGGATGACGCAGCAGCGGGTTGCCCGGCTTGTCGAAGGCGACGTCGCTGGGCAGTTCGACCGGCAGCTGCTCGTCCGGGACCGGAACGACGCCGCACTTTTCGCAATGGATCACCGGGATCGGCGCGCCCCAGTAGCGCTGGCGCGAGATGCCCCAGTCGCGCAGGCGATAGACGGTCGCGCCTTCGCCCTGGCCCTGCGCCTCCATGCGGTGAATGGCGGCGGCCTTGGCGTCTTCTACCCCCTTGCCGTCCATGAAGCCGGAGTTGAAGGCGGTCCCCGGCCCGACATAGGCCTCGTCGGCGATGTCGAAGCTCGCTGGGTCGACGCCCGGCGGCAGCACCACCGGCCGGACCGGCAGGTCGTACTTCCGCGCGAAGTCGAGGTCGCGCTGGTCGTGCGCGGGGCAGCCGAAGATCGCGCCCGTGCCGTAGTCCATGAGGATGAAGTTCGCGATCCAGACCGGCAGCTTCCAGTTCGGGTCGAACGGGTGGACGACCTCGATGCCGGTGTTCCAGCCCAGCTTCTCCGCCGCCTCGATGTCGGCCTCGGAGGTGCCGCCCCTGCGGCATTCGGCGATGAAGGCCGCGACCCTGGGGTCCCTGGCCGCCAGCGCCTCAGCCAGCGGGTGCTCGGGCGAAACGCCGACGAAGCTCGCGCCGAACAGCGTGTCCGGGCGGGTGGTGTAGACCTCGATCGCGGGGTCGATGTAGCCGGCGTTGTCCCTGGCCGCGTCGTCGGGGTCTTCCGCGCCCGTGTCCCACAGCGCTTCCAGCGCCTCGCGATAGCGGTCGTGGTGTTCCTCGGCGACGTGGAAGACGAAGCGCAGGCCGCGCGACTTCCCGATCCAGTTCTCCTGCATCAGCCGGACCTTGTCGGGCCAGCGATCGAGGGTGTCCAGGCCGTCCAGCAGCTCGTCGGCATAATCGGTGATGCGCAGGAACCACTGGGTCAGCTTGCGCTTCTCGACCA
The DNA here is from genome assembly GCA_946482375.1 of uncultured Caulobacteraceae bacterium. The sequence continues at coordinate 7,906 of CAMLRH010000112.1, forward strand.
CCGCGCCGGAGCGCCAGCCGCGGCCGTCGATGACCTGCTCGTTGGCCAGCACGGTCATGTCCACCGGATCCCAGTTCACCTGGGCCTCCTTGCGGTAGACCAGTCCCTTCTCCAGCAGCTTCAGGAACCAGCGCTGCTGCTGGCCATAGTAGGCCACGTCGCAGGTGGCGAACTCGCGCGACCAGTCGATGGACAGGCCGAGCAGCTTCAGCTGCTCGCGCATGGCGGCGATGTTGTCGTAGGTCCAGCCCGCCGGGTGGACGCCGCGCTCCATGGCCGCGTTCTCGGCCGGCATGCCGAACGCGTCCCAGCCCATCGGGTGCAGCACGTTGAAGCCGTTGGCCCGCTTGTAGCGCGCCACCACGTCGCCCATGGCGTAGTTGCGGACGTGGCCCATGTGGATGCGCCCCGACGGATAGGGGAACATCTCG
>CAMLRH010000113.1 GCA_946482375.1 uncultured Caulobacteraceae bacterium
TCGGCGGTCATGCCGATGTTGATCTCCTGCACCACGAAGAAGGCGTCGGCGCTGGCATAACGGATGTCGCAGGCGCTGGTGAAATCGACGGCCCCGCCGATGACGCCGCCCTGCACCGCCACGATCACCGGCATGCGCGCTTCATCGAGGCAGGAGAAGGTGTCCTGCAGGTGATGGATGTGGCGGCGGAAGCTTTCGGCGGCGTTCTGCTTGTCGCCAGCCAGCAGCGAGACGCCCTCGCCGTCGGTGAAGACCGACAGGTCCATGCCGGCCGAGAAGTGCTTGCCGGTCGAGGAGATGACGATGCAGCGGGCCCGCGCCTTGTCGTCGATGTCGCGCACGATGGCCGGCAGCTCGTTCCAGAACGCCCGGTTCATCGCGTTGAACGCCTCGGGCCGCTTCAGCTGGATATGGGCGACGCCGCCCTCGATGGAGACGGAAAAACAGGTCCACTCGGCGGTGGTGGCGGGCGCGGTCATGGGGGCGATCCTCCGATTTGGGCGCCATTCTCCGCCCGTGACGCTGCGACACGCAAGCCAAGCGGTGTATTAACCGCTACGGTATAGCTTGTTCCCATAAATCCCCTGGAGAACGCCATGCGCGCAGCCATCGCCCTTTCCGCCCTTCTCGCCGTCACCGGCGCGGCCCCCGCCGCCCACGCCCAGACCGGCCCGCTCGCCTCGATCTTCGGCTGCAGCGCGCCCGGCGCGAAGCAGGAGGGCGGCGCGGTCCTCGGCGCCGTACTTGGCGGCCTCATCGGCAACCAGGTGGCCAAGAACGAGCGCGAACTCGGCACGGTGCTGGGTGCGGCGCTGGGCGCGGCCGCCGGCTCGTGGATCGGCTGTCGCATGCAGTCGACCGACCAGGCCCGCGCGCAATCGGCCATGCAGGCGGCGCTGGACCAAGGCCAGACGCAGAGCTGGAGCAATCCGCAGACGGGCGCGTCGGGCCGGGTGAACATCGTTTCGTCGAGCTATGGCCCGCCGATCGCGGGCGCGAACCTGCGGTACGGCCACGGCGTGCAGGCGCTCGCCACCTATGAGCAGACGTCCAGCCAATACGTCGTCAACTCGCAGGCCAACCTTCGCGCCGCGCCCAGCCTCAACAGTGCGAAGCTGGGCAAGCTGGCGGCGGGCGAGAGCTTCGATGCGCTGGGCAAGGTTCCGAACCAGCCGTGGATTCTCGCCGGGCGCTATGGCCAGGCGCTGGGCTACGTCTCGGAAAGCCTGGTTCGGCCCAGCGGCTATTCCGTCGCCTCCTGCCGCGTGGTCGACCAGACCATCAACGCGCCGGGCTACGGCTCGACGACCGAGCGCTACAACGCCTGCCGCGACCAGGCCGGCCAGTGGCAGGTGACGCGGGTCTAGAGATCCGCCACCTCCACCCCCGCCCGGTCGGCGATCAGGTCGGCGACGATGCGGCGGTGGCAGATCGCCGCTTCCGCCTCGTAGCAGAGCAGCGCGGCCTTGCGCTGCGTCGCCACCTCGGCGGCGTAGGCGAGCGCGAGCTGGGCCTCGGGTTCTTCCAGGTGGCGTTCGTAGATGGCGTGCATCTCCTTCACGCGCCCGGCGCGGGCGGCGATGCGGCCGTCCTTCGGCGTGCCGAGGTCGCGCAGGTGCAGGTAGTCGATGCCGGCGTCGTGCAGGCTGCCGGCCAGCAGGGTCTTGGAGAAGCCGGCCCGTTTGGAAGAGGCGACCGCGCGAACGTCGATGACGATATCGACCCCGGCCTCCTTCAGCCGGTCGATGACGTCGGCCTGGGTGGCGGATTCGTAGCCGATGGTGGCGAGCGGGTGAGCCATTGTCCCTTGCATGTGGTTAGGGCGGGTCACTACTTCTAGCGCCTTCCCGAGCAGGAGTGTTTCCCGGCATGGACGCCGCCGTTTTTCACGAGCCCAGGCGGCGCTTCATCGCCATCGACAGCCGCGCGGGCGGGGGTGAGATGGCCGCGCTGGACTTCGGCCCGGAGGATCGGCCCGTCGATGTCGTCTTCCTGCACGCCAACGGTTTCAACGCCCTGACCTACCGCTCCATCCTGGGGCCGCTGGCGGCGGGTCTGCGGGTGCTCGCCGTCGATCAGCGGGGGCATGGCGCCAGCCGCCTTGAGGCCAAGCCCGAAGGCCGCCGGTCGTGGAAGGACTTCCGCGACGATCTGGTCGCGCTGCTGGATGCGCTCGATCAGCCGCCGGTGGTGCTGTCGGGGCATTCGATGGGCGGCACGGTCAGCCTGCTCGCCGCCGCCGAGCGGCCCAAGCGGGTCAGTTCGCTGGTGCTGTTCGACCCGGTCATCATGCCGAGGCTGGTGGCGCTCTACGCCCATGCGCCGTGGACGTCGGGAAAGCTCTGGCGGCGAATGCCGATTGCGCAAGGCGCGATGCGCCGCCGCTCCGTGTTCGACAGCCGTGAGGCGGCGTTCAAGGCCTACAAGGGCCGCGGCGCCTTCAAGACCTGGCCGGACGCGGTAATCGCCGACTATGTCGCGGGCGGCTTCGTCGATACGCCGGACGGCAAGGTGACGCTGGCCTGCCCGCCGGAGTGGGAGGCCTCCAGCTACGCCGCTCAGGGCCACGACCCATGGCGCGAACTGCGCAAGGTGAAGGCGCCGGTCCGTATCCTGAAGGCCGAGCATGGTTCGACCTGCCGCGCGGGCGCCGGGCAGCTGCGGCGACGCCATCCGGGTCTGGTCATGGAGACCATCCCCGGCTCGACCCACTTTCTGCCGATGGAGCGCGCTGACCTCGTCCGCGACGCGCTGATGGACGCGGCGGTCTAGCGGCCGTAGCGCAGGCGGCTGAGCGCGCCGGCCACATCGCGGGCGACTTCGACGGGCTTGATGCCCGCCTTCCACTTCTCGAAGGCCATGACGTTGTCGATGGAGCGGTCGAGGTGGGCGAGCGCTTCCTCGCGGCCCGAGGCCATGTCGATGGCGAGACAGGTGACGAGGATGCCCGAGAGGATGGCGCGCTTGGAGTAGTGGTTCTCGTCGGTCGCCGTGTCCCCCGCCCAGCGCCACAGATGATCGGCGCTTTCCCAGACGAGCCTGAGCGCCAGCGGCAGGTTGGTCGGCAGCGACAGGAAACCCGCCCAGCGGCGTACCGCCGCCTCGTGCGCCCGGGCGGCGTCGAGACGGGCGACGACGCCCGCGCGGATGCGTTCGCGGATCTTCAGCGTCGCGGGATCGACGGCCGACAGGGCGGCCAGCGCGGCGGCGTCATGGCGGCGTGACAGCAGGGCGGCGAGGTCTCGGGCGCCGTGGGGTAGCAGCAGGTCAGCTTCCGGCTCGCTGAGCCCGGCGGCCTTGGCGGCGGCCAGTGCGGTAGCCCCGCTCCAACCCATCGTCGGGACCAGCCGGACAGCCTCGTCCAGCACCCGCTGCTCGGTCTCGCTCGCCCAGTCGCTGGTCTCGGTCATGCGGCTGATTTACACCGGCTTTTCCGCCTCGTCGCGCATGGACAAGGTCAACACCTTCTGTTATCTCGCCCGCCTCGCACCGCAGGCCCGCCCTGCGGACGCACCCGTTTTGTTTTTTCGACCGCCACGCCGCTAAGGCCAGCGGCGGGCAGCCGAAGGAGAGAGACCTCTGGTTCAGATTTTCGTCCGCGACAACAACGTCGATCAGGCGCTCAAGGCCCTGAAGAAGAAGATGCAGCGCGAAGGCTCGTTCCGCGAGATGAAGCGCCACGTCCACTACGAAAAGCCCTCCGAGAAACGCGCCCGCCAGAAGGCGGAAGCCGTGCGCCGGGCTCGCAAGCTGGCCCGCAAGCGGGCCCAGCGCGAAGGCCTGATCGCCGCGCCGAAGAAGCCCGCCGCGCGGTAGGGTTCTTCCCGCGCAACGATGAAGCCGCCTCCGGGCGGCTTTTTTGTTGTCCGCCGCCGATCTCCCTTCCCCCTCGAGGGGGGAAGGGTCGGGGATGGGGGTGAGGGCAGTGAAGTGAGAGGCGGGCGCGGTGGGCTCAGCGCCCTACAGCGCTCATTGCTTAAGCTCAGCGACCACACCCTCCACCCAACCCTCCTCCCCTCGAGGGAGGAGGGCTTATTCCGCCCGCCGCAGCCGGGCGAGCAGGCCGCGGAAGCCGATGCGGCCGGTGGACAGCGCGCCGGTGCGGAAGGCCTTGCCGGCGATCCAGATCACGACGGCGATGGTGAGCGCCATCAGGAGGCCCGTGCCGACGACTTGCCACAGCGGCGGCTCGCCGGCGGCGCGCGCGGCCATGATGAAGGGCGTGAAGGGGGGCACCCAACTCAGCGCCTCGAGGATCGCCGAATCCGGCCTCGTTATCGACTGGGCCATGAAGATGATGGGGATGGTCAGCACGATCATCACCGGCCCCAGCATGGTCTGGGCCTCGCGCGTGGTCTCGCAGAAGGCGCCGACGGCGATGAACAGCGAGGCGTACATCAGGTAGCCGCCGACGAGGTAGATGGCGAAGTAGAAGATCAGCCCCTTGCCCATCAGGACGGCGAAGACGTCGCGGGCGATCTCCGGGTTGGCCGCCACCAGCGCCGAACCGCCCAGCGCGGCCCAGACGGCGAGCACGGTGGCGGTGACGCCGGCGGCGCCGAGGATCTTGCCGAACATGATCTCGGGCGCGGAGGCCGACGACAGTAGCACCTCGAGGATGCGGCTCGATTTCTCCTCGATGATGGAGTTCAGCAGGATGCCCGCGCCGGTGAAGATCACCGACCACAGCAGCATGCCCATGACGAAGCCGACGATGCCGGGCAGCCGGTCGCGCAGGGAAACCTCGCCCTTTGCGGCCTTTGGCGAGAAGGCGGTGACCTTGGGCAAGAGCGAGTCGAGCGCCCGGATCTGGTCGGGCGCCATGCCGGCAGCCTTCAGCCGCTCGCCGCGCATGGCCCCGGTGACGACGCCGGTCACGGCCTGCTCCAGCGAACGGTTGAGGACCGAGGCGCTCCAGAAGTCGATGGCCGTCGTCTCGCCCTGGCCGTGGATGATGGCGACGGCGTCCAGCTTGCGGCCGTCGGGCAGGGTCTTCTCGCCAAGGAGGTACGACCGCAGTGCGGCCGAGGCGGCCTGCGGACTGTCGATGGCGACGGGCGAGGTGACGATCATCGCCTGTGGCTTGCCGGAAGAGCCGACGGCTTCCAGCCGGGGTTTCACGATCCGCTCGAAGTCGTGGCCGCTGAGGTCGATGACGGCCAGCGTCGGTGTCGGGGCCGAGCGCTCCAGCATCATCGGTGTCCCGCCGGCCACGAACAGGCCGACCGGCATCAGGATCATCGAGAGCCAGAAGCCGATGGTCTTGATGTAGGCGATGTACTCGCGCCAGGCGATGCGGAGCAGCCGGGTCATGCGGCCTCGCCCGTCAGAGTGATGAAGGCGTCGTGCAGGGACGGCTCGCGCAGCTCGAAGCGGACGATGTCGAGGCCCTGGCCGAAGGCCTTCTTGAGCGCTTCCTGCCCGTTGGAGCCGGGGGCCAGCGCGGCGGTGATCTTCTGGTGGCCATCCTCGCCGTCTTCGGCGTGGGCGGAGGCGACGCCGGGTAGAGCCTGCACCCTGGCGGCATCGAGCGAGCCCTCCAGCACCAGCGAGCGCGGCGCGTGGTGGCGGGCCTGGGCGACCGTGCCGTCGAACACCTTCCTGCCCCGCGCCAGCAGGACGACGTGGTCGCAGAGCCGCTCTGCGTGCTGCATGACGTGGGTGGAGAAGAGGACGGTCGCGCCCCGCGCCGCCAGCCCGCGGATGACCGCTTCCAGCGCCTGCTGGTTGACCGGGTCGAGGCCGGAGAAGGGCTCGTCGAGGATGACCAGCTCCGGCTCGTGGGCGATGGCGGAGATCAGCTGGACCTTCTGGGCCATGCCCTTCGAGAGGTTGCGGATTTGGCGGTCGGCGGCGTCCTGCAGGCCCTGGGCGGCGAGCAACTCGCGCGCCCGGCGGCGGCCTTCGGGTCTCGGCACCCCCTTGAGACTGGCGAGGAAGGCGATCGCCTCGACCGGGGTCATGCGGCGATAGAGGCCGCGTTCCTCCGGCAGGAAGCCGATGCGGTCGCGGACCTTGCGCGCGTCGTCGGCGCCCAGCACCTCGATCCGGCCGGCCGTGGGGCTCATCAGCCCCAGGATCATGCGGATGGTCGAGGTCTTGCCCGCGCCGTTGGGCCCGAGGAAGCCCAGAATCTGGCCGCGGCTGGCCGTGAAGCTGAGATCGTCGACGGCCGTAAAGCCGCCGTAGCGCTTGCTCACGCCCTCAAGCTTCAGCGCCGCCTGATTCCCCATGGGGCGACTGTAGCGGGCGAGAGGTTAAGCGCCAGAGCGCGCCAAGTGGCGCGCTCCTAATTCGCGTGGGATTCTAAAGCACGATTCAACGGTCAGGCTTTGCCTGACCCCATCGTGCTTTAGCTGCCACTCTCGTGGAGGATCTTGTACTTGGCCTTCGCCCAGGCGCCGGCCTGGCCCAGCCGGGTCAGCCTGAAGGCGTCGGCGAAGGGCAGGGAGTTTTCGGCGAAGGTGCGGCCCATGAAGCTGCCGGGGTCCATCGGTTCGCCGTCCTTGCGCATCTCGAAGTGCAGGTGCGGGCCGGTGGAGCGGCCGGTGGAGCCGACCATGGCGATCTTCTCGCCCTCGGCGACGGGCAGGCCAGGGGCGACGCCGGCGACCGTGCCGGACAGGTGGGCGTACTTGCTGGTCATGCCGGCGCCGTGCGCGACCTCGACGAACTCGCCGTAGGTCGGCGACACCCCGACCTTGGAGATGACACCGTCGGTGGTGGCGACCACGAAGGTTCCCTTGGGGGCGGCGATGTCGACACCGGCATGCAGGCGGCTCTTCTTCTCCCAGGGCAGCTTGCGGAAGCCGAAGGGCGAGTTGACCTCATGGCCCGGCACCGGATCGGCGAAGGCGATGAGCTGGACGGTCCTGGTCTGGGTGGCCTGCGCCTCGGTATTGGCGCTCAGCGCGCCCCCGATAAGCGCCAGGCCGGCAAGCGCGACCGTTCCGGACATAGCGATGCGCAGAGCGCGGGGCGCAAGGCCCTTCACTTGTTCAAGCAACTTACAACCTCGTCCCGACTGTGTCGGAGTTCTTCCGCGGCCGTAGAGGTTTAGCCGACCGCGCCCCGACGTTTCACGATGATGACGTAATGTAAGTGACTGTGAATCGGGGCGAGAAAGGGGCGGAGCTTGACCGTAAGCGATTGAAAGATTGGGGCTTATGGTAGAGCTTGCCCAACCGGGACCCCGATCGTCGCCGGGGCGGGCGGAATTTCGGGACGCCCGCTACAGCGACTTGAGGATGCCCTCGACCATCTTCTTGGCGTCGGCGAACAGCATCATGGTGTTGTCGCGGAAGAAGAGTTCGTTTTCGACGCCGGCGTAGCCGCTGGCCATACCGCGCTTCACGAAGAGGACGGTGCGGGCCTTTTCGACGTCCAGGATCGGCATGCCGAAGATGGGCGACTGCGGGTCGGTCTTGGCGGCCGGGTTGGTGACGTCGTTGGCGCCGATGACGAAGGCGACGTCGGCGGTCGAGAACTCGGAGTTGATGTCCTCCAGCTCGAAGACCTCGTCGTAGGGGACGTTGGCTTCGGCCAGCAGGACGTTCATGTGGCCGGGCATGCGGCCGGCGACGGGGTGGATGGCGTACTTCACGTCCACGCCCTCTTCCTTGAGCTTGTCGCCCATTTCGCGAAGGGCGTGCTGGGCCTGGCTGACCGCCATGCCGTAGCCGGGGACGATGATGACCTTCGACGCGTTCTTCATGATGAAGGCGGCGTCGTCGGCGCTGCCCTGCTTCACCGGCCGCGTCTCGACCTTGCCGCCGGCGGCGGCCGCGCTGTCGTCGGCGCCGAAGCCGCCCAGGATTACGGAGATGAAGCTGCGGTTCATCCCCTTGCACATGATGTAGCTGAGGATGGCGCCGGACGAGCCGACCAGCGCGCCGGTGATGATGAGCGTGATGTTCTCGAGCGTGAAGCCCAGCGCCGCCGCCGCCCAGCCCGAGTAGCTGTTCAACATCGACACCACGACCGGCATGTCGGCGCCGCCGATGGGGATGATCAGCGTCATGCCGATCAGCAGCGACAGGGCGAAGATGCCCCAGAAGGCCCACTTGGCCTCCCCGCCGCTCATCACCAGGATGACGACCAGCGCCACGATGGCCGCGGCGATCGCGATGTTCAGCAGGTGCCGCGCGGGCAGCAGAATCGGCGCGCCGCTCATGTTGCCGTTGAGCTTGGCGAAGGCGATGACCGAGCCGGTGAAGGTGATGGCGCCGATGGC
>CAMLRH010000114.1 GCA_946482375.1 uncultured Caulobacteraceae bacterium
CTGGACATGGCCGGCGGCGCCACGGTCATCGACAACCTGGGCACGGGCCGCCTGGGCATCACCAGTACGAACCGCCGCGGCGACACCCTCCTGACCGCCGTCGGCAGCGGCAGCATCACCATCAACAACAGCAACCTGATCTATGGCGCGCTGCAGCTGAGCGGCTTCACCGGCCCCTTCACGCTCAACAACTCCGGCGCCGACCGGGGATGGTCGCTCGGCGGGACGAGCAACTTGTCGACGGGCGCAGACACCATCAACAATCTTGCCGGCGGTATGATCGTCGTCGGCACGCCGGGCAGCGGAATGAATCTGCAGACCGCCACCCTGAATTTCGGCGGCGGCGCGGACGTCTTCAACAACGCCGGCATGATCGTCATCGGCGAGAACCACAGCACCAACTACTTTTCGACCGTCGGCCAGACCCTTCGCATCACCGGCCTGGAGCAGTTCAACAACAGCGGCATCATCGTGATGGGCTCGTATGAGGCCTCCATCGACGGCGTGCTGGGGGCCCAGACCGACCTCTACTACGACGATGTCTTCGTCCTCCGCGACAGCCATTTCCATGGAGAGGAGGGCAGCCGCATCTGGCTCGACGCCAACTTCAACAATACCGGCCAGACCGGATGTGGCCGCAACGTCGAGGGGCTGCCGGATGGCGTCGAAGTGATGCCGCGCGACGCGCGCCTGCGCGCCAACGACTGCATTGACATGCGCGGCAGCGCGGTTTCCGGCCGCACGGGCCTGATCATCGCCGATGTCATCGCCGGTGACCGGGGGGCCTACAATCCCGAAGGCAACGTTGTGGTTGAGGTCATTGGCTCCGACGCCTCCGAGGTCGACCCGAACGCTTTCTACCTCGCGCCGGAATCGATCGGCTACGACGCCGCCGGCTTCGTCGACAAGGGCCTGTTCGCCTACACCGTCGGCTACGATCCGGAGAGCGAGACCTTCAGGATCTATGGCGTCCAGAGCCCGTCGTCGGCGCAGCTCCCCCTGCTCGGCCAAGCCGCCAACGATCTGTGGCGGACGGCGACCGCCCCCTGGCTGGAGCGTCGCGTGATCCAACGGAACGAGGAGGAGGGCGGAGGGCTCACGCCGCGGTTCTGGCTCCGCGGTTCGCTGTCGGTCGGCGATCGCACGGTGGGCGACACCCTGGCCGCCGGCGCCGCCAGCCTGAACTATGACAGCAGCTACACCCAGGAAGACGCCGCGCTGTCCATGGGCATGGATCTGATCCGCGCGACGCCGTTCGGTGGCGACTGGCTGCTGGGCGCCATGGCGGGCTACGCCCAGGCTCGGCTCGAGTATGACGAGAGCGTCAACACCGCCACCTTCGAAGGTGGCGGTGTGGGCCTCTACAGTGGCTTCACCGCCGGGCCGTTCTTCAACGACGTCGTCGTCAACGCCACCCTGTCCAACCTGCTGATCGACATGCCCAGCCTGAACCTGCGGCCGGCGGGAACGGTGCTGGAGTCCGATGTCCAGACCATCGGCGCGCATATGGAAACCGGTCTGCGCTTCGCGGCGGGAATGCTGCGGCTGGAACCGCTGGCGATCCTGTCCTGGTCGCAGGCCAGCTTCGACCCTATCGACGTGCCCGCCGATGATCCCATCCGCTTTGGCGGGCAGATCAAGGCCGATGACGCCCGCAGCGCCCGCGCTGGTCTGGGCCTGCGTGTCGGCCTGCGCGACATCGCCCCCAGACTGGTTCCGCTGGACGCCCATCTGACCGCCCGTTCCGTGCAGGAACTGGATGGCGAGACCGAGGTCACCATCGTCAACCTCGGCCCGGACGCCAACCTCAGCCGCGCCTTCGACGGCGTCTACAACGAGCTGAACGCCGGTGTTTCGGTCGGTGAGACCGGCGATCACTTCGGGGCCTTCCTGAATCTGGGTGGTGTGTGGGGCGAGGATTACGACGCGAAGAACGGCTCTGTTGGCCTTCGTCTGCGCTGGTGATGGCCGCGCTTTGGTCTCCCCTCAGCGCGGCTGCGAGGCGGCGGGCGGCCCACGCCCCGCCGCCTCACCCTTCGACTTCCGGCTCTTGACCCCTCTGAACCGGAAACACTGGGGCGGCGGTGCGTCCGCCGCCCGTTCCTTTCAGATATAGCCAAGTTCGTCGGCGAGCCCCTCGGTGACGGTCAGCAGACGGCTCGACAGGTCGTCGTCCATGTGGTTGCGCCAGTCGCCGGTTTCTCCCTTGCGATAGAAGGAGCCCGTGTCGGCCTGGCCGCGCGCGCGACCGCCGCTGGCACGTTCGAAGCTGGCCGCGTCCAGGCAACGGGCGACTACCGCATCGGTGGTGTCCACGCCCAGATGCTCGAGCATGCCGCGCAGCGCCGGCCTGGCGTCGGCGTGCAGCGTCTCGTAACGGACCTCTCGATAATCCAGGCCGCGCTCAGCAGCGGCCTTGCGCACGCTGCGGACGTAGACGCGCCACTCCTTGACGTTCTGCTCGGCAAAAGTCGGGAAGTCGCCGATCGTTTCGACGAACCCGGGTTCGATGCGCCGCATGTGGTGCCAGGTCGAAACGGCGACGTCGCGCGGGTCGCGGATGACGTGGATGAAGGCCGCGTCCGGAAAATGCTGGGCCAGATCGTTCAGCACCATGCCGTGCTCAGGATCCTTGTTGCCGATGCGGCGCACGCCATCCGGAATTCCCTCGCCGATCAGGCGGGTTTCAATGAAGCAGCGATAGACGCGGTCGAATTCCGCGCGCGATAGCTGCGGAAAGAACTCTTCGCCAAAGACCTTACGCTGATGTCCGGCGAGATAGTCGCTGTACTTTACCGCCGCCTTGCTCATGTGCTTGCGGAAGACGGTGAACTTGCCTTCGCCGCGACAGATGAGCTGGGGGTGGCTGTCCAGCGCCTTCTGCACCCAGGTCGTGCCGGATTTCGGTAGGCCGAGGACAAAGAAAAAGGGTGCTGTCATCCGGCTAGGTCGTCAGCAGCAGGTTCAGGACGTCGTTGAACCGCTTGGGCGCCTGCCAGGGCGCGAAATGGCTGACGTCGTTCAGCATGACGATCTGCGCGTCCGGGATCAGCCGCGCGGCTTCCTTCATGTGTTCGAGCCGGGTCCATTCATCGTACTGGGCCGCCAGGACGGCGACGGGGACCTTTACCTCCGCCAATTGCTCTGCCGTGTAGTGCGGCTCGGCCACCCACAGGGCTTCCAGCTGTTTGAACAGGCGGTCGAAATCGTTCGGCGCCGGAGACATGCGCTCATAGTCGGCCGCGGCCTTGTGGACGTAGGCGATGAACGTCGGCGCCTGATCCACGCCAGGCTGCTGGCCGGAGACGTCGTAGGTCAGGCTGAAGGCAATCAGCTTGCCGACACGCCCCGGGTGGCGGCGCGCCAGCTCCAGGCCCGTCACCGCGCCGTCGCCCCAGCCCACGATCGCCGGCGCCTTAAGGTTCAACGCGCGGCTCAGCGACAGCACGTCGTCGGCCAGCAGCCTGTAGCTGAGGGGGCGGTCCGAGCCCGTGCTGCGGCCATGGCCGCGCATGTCGACGACGATGACCTGTCTGGATTGCGAGAGCGGCCCGATCTGGTTGGCCCAGTAGTCGGAATGTCCCAGGCCGGGGTGCAAGAGGATTACCGGCGCGCCGCGCCCGTAGACGGCGTAATGGAGCCCGACATCGCCCACCTTCCGACGGCCGGTTTCCGTCACCGGCGGCAGCGGCGCGACACCGCGCAGGGTGGTCCAGGGCTCGATCCGAGCAGCTTGACGCGCCCAGGCGACAGCCGGCGCCATGCCCCCGGCGAGAAGAGCGCCCGCGCTCAGAAGCTCCCGTCTTTTCAAGTCCATGACACCCCCATGCGACAGCCCAGACAAGGTAGCGCGGTTGACGGCCACGGCGGCAAAAAAACTTGCAGCCGGACATACGGGTACGAAGCTTGAGTGGATCATCTATGGTGTGAGCGCCAAAGCGCGTTCCGCGGATGGGAGACATGGCGCAGTCGCCAAGGCCGCCGCTGATCGAATCGACGCCGGAGGGGTTTGCGACCGGCGACGATGACCTGCGCCTTTGGGTCCTGCAATACGGACCCGCCCTGCGACGCTACTTCCTGCGACGCGCGAACGCCGCCGACGTCGATGACCTGGTGCAGGAAGTCTTTCTCAGGCTGCAGGCGCGTGGCGCGACGTCCCACATCGAGAACATTGAGGGTTACCTCTTCCGGACGGCGGCCAATGTGCTGGGACATCGCCGTCGCGCGGTTTCGTGGGCGTGGGGTCGACAGGAAGACCCGGAGAGCTTCGACGGCCTGGCCGATGAGTTGTCTCCCGAGAGAATCCTCATCGGCAAGGAAGCGCTGGACGCCATGATGGCGACCCTGCGCGAACTACCGCCTCGAAGCGCCATGGCCTTCATGCTTTTCCGCATCGAGCAGCTTCCCCAGGAGGTGATCGCGCAACGCATGGGGATATCCCTCCGAGCAGTCGAAGCGCTTGTCCAGCGTGCGGCAAGGCAGATCTACGAGCGGACGGGCAGGCGAACATGATCTCTTATCCAAAGCGCCCGCCCGAGGGTGAGCCCGTCCACGACGCCGCCATCGCCTGGCGGATACGTCATCAGCTGGGAGAACTGGACGAGGCTGAACGCGCGGCCTTCTCGGCGTGGCTCGCCGAGGTGCCTGAGCATCAGGAGGTCTACGCGGAGGTGGAAGAGTTCTGGGGGGTGGCCGGCAAGCTGGGGCATCATCCGCTGTACATCGAAACGCGCGAGCGCGCGGTTGCGGGCGCCAACCGCCTGAGAACCGTTCGACGGTCGATTGCGGCGGCGATGGCCGCCGCCGTCATCGGGCTGGGCGGCAGCGCGCTCTATATTCAGAATGCGCCGCGCCCCTTGGGGACACAGAGTTTCCACACGGCCGTCGGACAACGGGCGACGATCACCCTGCCGGATGGGTCACAGGTCACCCTGAACACCGACACCGTCGTTCGGACGAAGTCGGACAAGAACAATCGTCTTGTCTATCTCGACAAGGGGCAGGCCTTCTTCGTCGTGGCCAAGGATCGTCGCCATCCGTTTGTGGTGGCCGCCGCCGGCCGTACCGTAACAGCGCTTGGCACAGCCTTCGACGTGCGCGTGGACGATGGCGAGCTCAAGGTGGTCCTTGTTGAAGGCAAGGTGCGGGTCGCGCCGGCCCGTGTCGTCCAGCCGGTGATCGCCGCTGGTTCCCGGTCCACGCCGCCGCCCGTGGTCACCGACATGTCGGCCGGATCGCAGCTTGTTGTCGTTGACGACGCGAACTGGCGGCTCACGCCGACGAACGTGGCCCGGGAGACGAGCTGGCTCAAAGGCCAGCTGGTCTTCGACGATGAGTCCCTGGGTGACATTGTCGATGAGATGAACCGCTACTCCCAACGCAAGCTGGTCCTGCACGACACGCATCTTGCGCAGCATCGACTGAGCGGCAATTTCGCGCCCGGGGACGTCGACGGATTTGCCCGCATGCTGCGCACCGGCGGCGTGGCTTCGCTTCAGGAAAGGCCGGACGGCGAAATCGAAATTGTGCCGATTGGGCAGAAATAATTTCGGCGAGTATTCGGTTAAGGCGGTTTTTTGGATCTCTCCCCAAAGAGGAGCTGCTGGCTCTACAAAGAATAAGGGGGAGGCTATGGGAAAAGTTCGGAAGGCTCACTACGTTCGCCTGCTGCTGGGCGCGGCGGTAGGGGCGCTTACTCTGGGCGCAAGCGCGGCGTGGGCGGAATCCAAGCCCATTATTATCCCCGCCCAGTCACTTTCGGCGGCGCTCCATGAATTCGGTAGTCAAACCGGGCGATCAATTATGTTCAGCCCGGCTGCCGCCGCCTCCAAGGAAACGGTGGGCGTCGACGGCGTCGCTGACCAGCAACTCGCCCTGACCAAATTATTGGAGGGCACGGGCCTCACCTTCCGTCGGGAGGGCGAGGCGTTTGTCATTGTTCAGGCAGGGGAGGGCGGCAGCCCCCAGTCCGAAAGCGCCGGAGGGGACGGCGCTGAAGTCGAGGCGCTCGTCGTCACCGCGCAGAAGCGCGAAGAAGCCATCCAGGACGTTCCGATCGCCATTTCCGCGTTCACGCAGAAAGATCTGGAGGCGCAGAAGATCGAAGGCGGCTTCGATCTGTTGAAAGCGATCCCGAACGTCACCTTCTCCAAGACCAATTTTAGCTCGTACAATTTTTCGATCCGCGGCGTCGGCACCAAGGCCGTCTCGGCGACGACCGATCCCGGCGTTGCGGTGGCGTTCAACAACACCAGCCTGATCCAGAACCGCCTGTTCGAGCAGGAATACTTCGACGTCGAGCGCGTCGAGGTTCTGCGCGGTCCGCAGGGCACGCTCTATGGCCGCAACGCCACGTCGGGCGTCATCAACGTCATTTCGGCCAAGCCGCGGCTCGGCGAGTTCGAGGGCAGCATCAAGCTCGAGGTGGGCAATTACGATACGCGCCGGGCGGTCGGGATGCTGAACATTCCGGTCATCGACGACGTGCTGGCGGTCCGGCTCGCCGGCGCCGTCACCCAGCGCACCGGCTACGACTACAACGAGATCACCGGGCATAACATCAACGGCCGCGACCTGTGGTCGGGCCGCGTGACGATCGGCTTCCAGCCCTTCCAGCGCCTGCGTGGCAACCTGCTGTGGGAACACTTCGAGGAAGACGACGACCGCTCGCGGACCGGCAAGCAGCTCTGCCACCGCGACCCCGGCCCCGATTTCATCGGCGCGGCGCCGACGGTCAACCGCTTCTTCGCACCGCTTGGCCCGGCGCTGTTCAGCCAGGCCTGCAAGGCCGGCAGCCTCTATGACGACGCCGCGTTCGGCACGCCGAACGGCCTGGCCCTGCCGTTCGTCTACGCGGCGCTGACGATGCCGGTGCCGATTCAATTCTCGCCGACGCCGGAATGGGTTCTCAAGCAGGCCGACCCCTACGGCGGGCTCGACCAGTCGCGCGACCTACGGACCGTCGCTTCGGTGCGCGATCCGATCTATCGCGCCAAGGCCGATGTCTTCGACCTCAGCCTGGATTTCGACGTCACCGAATCCCTGACCCTGTCGTCGCAGACGGTCTACAACAAGGATGAGGTCTACTCGTTTCAGGACTACAACCGGTTCAATTCTTTCCCGGCGTTCACCGATACGAGCCTGCTGACCCCGCAGATCGTGGGCGACTATCGCCTGCTCTCGCCCGGCGGCGTGTTCTGCGACCCGCAGATCGGCTGCACGGACAGGCTGGCCGGCTTCGATATTTCCCAGGCGACCGGCGAACAGTTCAGTCAGGAACTCCGGCTCCAGTCCGACTTCGACGGCCCCGTGAACTTCAGCTTCGGCGCCAACTACACGACCTTCGAAACCGTCGTCGACTACTACGTGATGTACAACATCATCACGGCCATCGCGATGACGCCCTCGTTTAACGAGAACCGGGGCATGGGCGGCGTGATCGACCCGACGGTCTGCGCCTTTTCCGGCGACTACTTCCCGTTCCTGGATTTCGGCAACGGCGTCGTCGACATCAACGACCCGTCCGCCAACTGTCCCTACATCGACCCCAACCCCATCGAGAGCATCGACGGCGACGGCCACAACTATTTCCGGTCGAAGAACCCCTACGAGCTGGAATCCCAGGCGGCGTTCGGCGAGATCTACTGGAACGTCAACGAGGCCCTGAAGGTCACCGCCGGCCTGCGTTACACCCGGGACGAGAAGACCTTCACCCCCGTGCCGAGCCAGGTGCTGCTGGCGCCGGGGCTGATCGCCGGCGGCACGGTCAACCGCGGCTATCCGGCCAAGCCGGACATCGTGCAGGAGTGGGGCGAATGGACGGGCCGTCTCGGCGTCGACTGGAAGCCGGCGCTGCCCTTCACCGACGAGACGATGCTCTACGCCTTCTACTCCCGCGGCTACAAGGGCGGCGGCGCCAACCCTCCCTCGCCAGGCTTTGCGTCGGTCGAAGAAACCGTCGCCTACCTCGACTCCGTCAACGCCTCCGAGAACTGGTACACCATAATCGAGCTTCACCCGGTCCCGGTGCTGGCGCTCAACGCCGTCGAGTATGGTCCGACCTTCGAGCCTGAGTTCGTGGACGCCCTGGAAATCGGGTCGAAGAACACCCTGCTCGGCGGGACGATGACGCTGAACACCACGGCGTTCTACTACGACTACAAGGACTATCAGGTTTCCCAGATCCGCGACCGCACGGCGGTGAACGAGAACTTCGAC
>CAMLRH010000115.1 GCA_946482375.1 uncultured Caulobacteraceae bacterium
CGGCCGCGCCCATGCGCGCCTCCACCTCGCGGAAGCGGTCGAGCACCTGATCGAGACGGGCCTGGGGGAGTCGCACGGCGCTGATCTAGCGGGATGAGCGGCCGCCGTCACCCAGTTACCAACTGGTTAACGGGGACTCGACCGTCTGCTGAGTCTGTGTCTTTATGTCGCGCATCAAACCGCATGCCCGTGGGACCCCCCACTGCAGGCAAGGGCTGTGGGCCTCCTCCGTGTCCCCGATGGGACCGGAGGAGGTGACTACCTAGAAGTCCACCCCACTCCGGCGAAGCCCCGTCACCAGCCTCTGCAGGTTGGCGAAATTGCGCTTGAGCGCCGACACCATCTCTTCCTGCTTGAGGACCTCGGCGGGCACCACGAGGCCTCTCCGGGCGCGGACGCAAAGACCGTCCGAAAGCAGCTTGTTCACATAGCGCCGGGTGGTCTCGTAGGGGATGCCGAGCGACACCGACAACGCATGCACGCTGACCGGCCGGCGGGCATCGTCAGGCACGCTGTCGCCGGCCTCGGAATAGGCCTGCGACATCTGATCGTCCGACACGATGTGCTGGGTATTCGCTTGGACGATCGCGATGAAGATCAGGCCCTTCACCAGATCGCCGCCCACAACCTTCGTCATCAGGTCGATGGAGCGGAGCATGTATTCCGTGGACAGACGCAACGCCAGTCGGTCACGGACCTTGGGGGAGTCCTCCGACAAACCAAATCCCTCCTGAGCGTCGGCCGTTAAGGGGGGTGGCCGAAGAACAACGCTCGGCCAACCTATAGGCGGCGCCGCTGGCTCAAATCGCCGTGGTCCATTGCCGCAGCGCAGCTTGCCGCGGGCTACTCGGCAGCCTGCAGATCCCTGGCCGCCTTTTCCGCCTCGATTTCGGCGGCGCGGGCTTCGACGAGCCCGACGATGTGGTCGATCATCCGGTCGTTGTCCATCTTGTGGTCGGGCTTCCCGGCCACATAGACCATGCCGGCGCCCTTGCCGCCCCCGGTGAAGCCGAGGTCGGTCATCAGCGCCTCGCCCGGGCCGTTCACGACGCAGCCGATAATCGACAGGCTCATGGGCGTGGCGACATGCGCCAGACGCTCTTCCAGGATGTCGACCGTCTCGATGACGTTGAAGCCCTGACGCGCACACGAGGGACAGGCGATGATGTTGACGCCGCGATGGCGCAGGCCGAGCGACTTGAGGATGTCGAAGCCGACCTTGACCTCCTCGACCGGGTCGGCCGCGAGCGAGACGCGGATGGTGTCGCCGATACCGGCCCAGAGCAGCGCGCCCAGCCCGATGGAGGACTTCACCGTGCCGGTGCGCAAGGCGCCGGCCTCGGTGATGCCGAGGTGCAGCGGGCAGTCGATAGCCTCGGCCAGTTGCTGGTAGGCGGCGACCGTCATGAAGACGTCGGAGGCCTTCACGCTGATCTTGAACTCGTGGAAGTCGTGGTCCTGCAGGATGCGGGCGTGGGAGAGCGCGCTCTCGACCATCGCGTCCGGGCAAGGCTCGCCGTAGCGCTCCAGAAGGTCGCGTTCCAGTGACCCGGCGTTGACGCCGATGCGGATCGAACAGCCGTGGTCCTTGGCCGCCTGGATCACCTCGCGCACCCGGTCGGGCGAGCCGATGTTGCCGGGGTTGATGCGCAGGCAGGCCGCGCCCGCCTGAGCCGCCTCGATGGCGCGGCGGTAGTGGAAGTGGATGTCGGCGACCAGCGGGACCTTGGCCGCGCGCGCGATCTCGCGGAAGGCGGCGGTGGATTCCTCGTCCGGACAGGAGACGCGGACGACATCGGCGCCGGCCTCCTCCAGCTGGCGGATCTGGCCGATGGTCGCCGCCGCATCCGCCGTCAGCGTGTTGGTCATCGACTGGACGGCGATGGGCGCATCGCCGCCGACCGGCACATTGCCGACGTGAATCTGGCGGCTGGCTCGCCTGTCGATAGCGCGCCAGGGGCGAATATGAGTATGGTCGGCTGTGGCCATGTCGCCGCAAAGTAAGCGTTCGTCGCCGGTTTCCCAAGCTTGACCCTCGGGAGCCCAGACAAACTGAAAGGCGTCGCAGCTTATCTCCGATTGAGTTGATAGGAATTAGACCCGTATTTGGCCGCCGTGGACGGGGTGAGCTGCGATGTGGAACGAGTTCCTGATCTTCATGCTGGTCGGCTTCGGCGCGCAGATCGTCGATGGCGCGCTGGGCATGGCCTATGGCGTCGTCTCCTCGACGGTGCTGCTGGCCTTCGGCGTGCCGCCGAGCCATGCCTCGGCGAGCGTGCACGCGGCTGAGGTCTTCACCACGGCCGCCTCCGCCAGTTCCCACGTCGCCCACAAGAACGTCGACTGGCGCATGTTCTGGCCGCTGGCCATCTCCGGCATCGTCGGCGGCATCCTCGGCGCCTACGTCCTGACCTCTATCCCGGGCGACCGGATCAAGCCGTTCATTGTCATCTACCTCGGCTTCATGGGCGGCATCATCCTGTGGCGGGCCTGGAAGGGCAAAGGAACGCGACGCGTATCCTCCAGGCTGATCGCACCGCTTGGCCTCGTGGGTGGTTTCGCCGACGCGGCGGGCGGCGGCGGCTGGGGTCCGACGGTCAGCTCGACCCTGGTCGGCTCGGGCGCGGCCCCGCGTCATGCGGTCGGCACCGTCAACACCGCCGAGTTCCTGGTCACCGTCGCGATCTCCGCGGCCTTCCTCACCGCGCTGCTCACCGGCAACTGGAAAGAGGCCGACGGCATCACCGACCACATCACCGCCGTCGCCGGCCTGATCGTCGGCGGCCTGATCGCCGCGCCGATGGCGGGCCTCATCGCCAAGAAGATCCCGACGCGGGCCTTCACCTGGGTTGTCGGTGGGGTGGTTGTGCTGCTGGCGACCTATCAGACGCTGCAGCTTTTTGATGTGCTTTGAGCCAAGCTCAGAGCCCCTAATCCCGCTCATCCCCGCGAAAGCGGGGATGAGCGGAGAACCTAGTCCCTAGCCGGCCGCGCGAGCGGCGAGGCTTTCGACTGTCGTATGCGGCGCGGGCAGCACACCCCGGCCATTGCCGAACACGAAGACGTCGAACGCCGTCGGGTCGGTGACTTCAACCGTCAGACCTTTCAGCGTCGGCGCCCGGTAGGCTTCGCCCGCGGCCATCTGCCGGGCGAAGTAGACCGAGCCGTCGGCGCCGCGCACGATCAGCGACGAAGGCTTGCGGGCCTGCAGCGTCACCACCGACAGGTCCGGCGCCGCGCCATGGATCGCGCCCTTGGCGGCGAAGGTCGCCGGCGTTGACAATGACGCCTGGTGGATCGCCGCCGGATCGGTCAGAGGCTGGGTCGGATTGGTGTTGGCGGCGGGGGCCTCGAGGCCCGGCGTCAGGTAGATCTGCGGGGTCGTGGATTCGGTCGGCGCGGGCAGCGGCGTACCAAGCGCGACGGGGCCGGCCGGACCGTTCGGCGCGACGACCTCGATGTCAGGCGCGGTCGGAGGCGGCGGAGCCTCGTCGTTGATCGCGCGCTGGGCGACGTTCCAGACGATGATGGCGGCCAGGATCACGGCGCCGGCGACGCCGATCAGGCCCAGGCGGGGATCGCGTTCTTGCGGCACGCCGACCGGGGCCCGGAGCGCGCCGTCCGGATCGGGCGAAGCTTCCTTGAAACGGGCGATGGCGGCGCCGGGCTCGAAGCCCATCAGTTCGGCGTAGGACTTGACGTAGCCGATGGTGAACGGCCGCGACGGCAGCTGGTCGAGGCGCATGTCCTCGATGGCGGCGATATAGGCGCGGCGGATCCTGGTCTCGTCGGCGACGTCCTGGATGGACATGCCACGGTGTTCGCGCGCATTGCGCAAGGCGACGCCGATGTCGGGGCCGTAATCGAGGGTCGGCCTCTCGCGCGACGTCACGGCTTCGCCGTCCGCCGTGCGGTTGAAGAGGTGCGTAACTCCGCTCGAGTCCAGAGGCATACTGCCTTCTAACCCCCCGAATACTGGCCAAGGCCAAGCTTGTTCCTGGCCCAATCGCTATAGCACGCGATTGCTACATTGGTGTTACGCGTATCGCAGTAGTGTCGAGTCTTCAACGCGTTGATCCGTCACAAAAAGCTACAGCGTCACACCGCCACATAGAGTTTGCGCGCCAGGGTTTCGATCTCGTTACGAACCGACCCGGACGATCCCTTGAGCAGGGCCAGCACCCCCCGGCGGGCCGCTTCGCGGTCGCAGGAGAGCACCATCTGCTTTACGGGACCGACACCGGCGGGCGGCATCGACAGCCGATCGAAACCGAGGGCTACAAGCGTAAACGCCTCAAGCGGCCTTCCGGCCATCTCCCCGCACACAGAAACTGGCGTGCCGGTGTCGGCGCAGGCTTCCTGGATCTGTTTCAGCGCTCGAAGGGCCGGCGGCGACAGCGGATCGTAGCGGTCGGCGACGCGCGGATTGCCCCGGTCGGCGGCGAACAGGTACTGCATCAGATCGTTGGTGCCGACGCTGACGAAGTCGGTCATCGGCAGCAGCGCGTCGAGATGCCAGATCAGCGACGGCGCCTCGATCATGGCGCCCACATCGAGCCTCGACGGCGCCGGCCGCCCTCGCCGCTCGGCCCAGCTGATTTCCTGATCGACAAAGGCGCGGGCGGCGCGGAACTCGTCCACGCTGGCGACCAGCGGGAACATGATCCGCAACGGGCGTCCCTCGGCCGCCCAGATCAGGGCGCGGATCTGCAGCCGCAGCAACGCCGGCCGGTCGAGCCCCATGCGCACGGCGCGCCAGCCCAGCGCGGGGTTATCCTCGCGCTCGGCCTCCATGTACGGCAGCAGCTTGTCGCCGCCGAGATCGAGGGTGCGGAAGGTCACCTGCATGGGGCCGGCCACGTCCAGCACCCGCTTGTAGAGCTGGGTCTGGGCGTCGAGGCGCGGCAGCTCCTCGGCGACCATGAACTGAAACTCCGTGCGGAAAAGCCCGATGCCTTCCGCGCCGGTGTCGGCCAGGCTGTCGAGATCGACGGCGAGGCCGGCGTTCATCAGCAGGGTGATCTTGGCCCCGTCGCGGGTGAAGGCCGGCGTCTCGCGCAGCTTGGCGAACTCGGCTTTGCGCTGATTGCGGACCTCAAGCCGGGCCTTCAGCGCCTTCACGACATCGGCGCGCGGCCGCAGGTAGGCCTCGCCCATTTCGGCGTCGACGATCACCTGGTCGCCTTCCGAAACCCGGTCGCGCAGCCCCGCGAGACGTCCTACGACGGGGATATCCAGCGCCTTGGCGACGATAGCCGCGTGGCTGGCGGGCGAGCCTTCCTCCAGCAGGATGCCGCGCAGCTTGGTGCGGTCGTATTCCAGCAGATCGGCGGGCCCGAGGTTACGGGCGATGAGGATGGCGTTGTCGGGCAGCTCGCGAGCGACGTGCTCGCCGGACAGGTGGCGCAACAGCCGGTCGTTTAGGTCTTCGAGATCGTGCAGGCGTTCGCGCAGATAGGGGTCCCGGGCCTGGCCAAGCCGGGCGCGATGCTCCGAGCGTACGCGCTCCACCGCAGCCTCGGCGGTCAGGCCCGAACGCACCGCTTCTTCCAGCGACCGGTTCCAGCCGCGGTCGTGGGCGAACATGCGGTAGGTTTCGAGCACCTCGAACGGGATGCCCAGCCCGTGCTGGCCTTCCAGCATGGAGTCGATCTGGCCCTGCAGCGCCGCGATGGAGACGGTCAGCCGCTCCTCCTCCGCGACCGGGTCGTCGGAGAGCAGCTGTTCGGTGGCGACGGGCTGTTCGTGCAGCACCGCCTTGCCGATCGCCAGGCCCTCGGCGAAGCGCGCGCCCTTCATCCGGTCGGGCTTGTGCGGCGCGATCTCGACGCCCTTGAGGCCGTCGCCCGTAAGCTCGCCGCCGGCCACCATCTCGGCCAGCACCATGGCGATGATCTGGAGGTCCTCGACCTCCTCTTCGCTATAGCTGCGCTCGGTGCGGTTCTGGACGGTGAGCACGCCGATGGCGCGGCCGCCGCGCAGCAGCGGCACGCCGAGGAAGGCGTGGTACGGGTCTTCGCCGGTTTCCGGCCGGTAAGCGAAGGCCGGATGGCTCGGTGCGTCCGACAGGTTCAGCGGCCGGCCGAGCTTGACGATCTCGCCGACGAGGCCTTCGCCCGGCTTCAGCTGGGTGACGTGGACGGCTTCGCGCGCCAGGCCTTCGGTGGCGAACAGCTCAAGCTCGCCCGAGGGGCGGCGCAGGTAGATCGAGCAGACCTCGGCGACCATCGACCGGGCGATGATCCGCACCACCATGTCCAGGCGCGCTTGCGCGGGCCCGCCACCCGCCAGAGCCTCGCGGATCTGACGGAGCAGGCTGCGTGGTCCGCGTATGGCAAGGCCCGGTGCGGGCATCCTCGACGCTCTCCCTATCCTGTTCGCGCCTATAGCAGATTTCCGCGACGGAACAGTGAGATGGCGGCGGAACTCGCCTATGTTACGAACTGCCTTTCGATTGAGCGTGACCCGTGCCCCAGACTCGCAGAACCGTGCTGTTCGCCGCCGCGGCGGCCCTGTTTATTCCCGCCGCCGCCTGCGCGGCGCAGGCGAAGGAGATCACCGTCTATAAGACGCCGTGGTGTGGTTGCTGCGGCGGCTGGGTGAAGCATCTGCAGGCGGCCGGGTTCGTCACGAAGGTGGAAGAAGTCCAGGACCTCGCGCCCATCCGGGCGAAGTATGGCGTGCCGTTCGAACTATCGTCCTGCCACACGGGGGTCGCGGGCGGCTACGTCTTCGAGGGCCACGTCCCCATCGCCGACGTTGAACGGGTGTTGAAGGAAAAGCCAAAGGCCCTGGGTCTTACCGTACCCGGCATGCCTATCGGCTCACCCGGCATGGACCCGCCGGGCGCGCCAAGGGAGGCGTTCGACACCCTGCTGCTGCTCACGGACGGGAGCACCAGCATCTACGCCCATCACGGCCGCTAGCGCGTCCGGTCCAGCAGCTCTATCAGTTCATCGGCCTTGCGGCGTTGTTCCGCGGGGTCGCCGCTCGCCATCGCCCCCACCACGCAATGCTCCAGATGGGTTTTCAGGAGCTCGTTCTCGACCCTGGCCAGGGCCGCCTTCAGCGCGCGCATTTGGGTGAGGATGTCGATGCAATAGCGGTCTTCCTCGACCATCCGCGCCACGCCGCGCACCTGTCCCTCGATACGGTTCAGGCGGTTCAGAAGTTTAGGTTTGTCTTCGCGCTCCATACTGCAGAAATATACCCGGCAGGGGTAATTGCAAGATACCCTGTGGGGGTATATGTAGACCGCATGACGGACCATCACCACCACGCCGGCTGCTCCCACGGCGCCGATACGAAAACCGCCACCGACCCGGTCTGCGGCATGAAGGTCGATCCTCACGCGACCGCTCACCGGACGACCCACGAGGGTCATCCGTTCTATTTCTGCTCGGCGGGCTGCAAGACGAAGTTCGAGGCCGAGCCCACGAAGTACCTCGGTGAACGCGAGTCCGCGCCGGTGGTCGCGGGCGCCATCTACACCTGCCCGATGCACCCCCAGATCCGCCAGGAAGGCCCCGGCTCGTGCCCCATTTGCGGCATGGCGCTGGAGCCGGAGCTGGTCACCGCCGACACCGGGCCGAACCCCGAGCTCGCCGACATGACGCGGCGGTTCTGGATCGGGCTTGTGCTCACTCTGCCCCTGCTCGTCTTCGAGATGGGTGGGCACTTCCTCGGCATCGAGTTCCCGCTCCCGCACGGCGTCATGCCCTGGCTGCAGCTGGCGCTGGCCACCCCGGTGGTGCTGTGGGCGGGCTGGCCGTTCTTCGAGCGCGGCTGGGCGTCGCTGAAGAGCCGCAACCTCAACATGTTCACGCTGATCGCCATGGGCGTGGGCGTCGCCTACGCCTACAGCCTCGTCGCGGTGCTGGCGCCGGGGCTCTTCCCCCCCGCCTTTCGGGGCGAAATGGGCGAGGTCCCGATCTACTTCGAGGCCGCCGCGGTCATTACCGTGCTGGTGCTGCTCGGCCAGGTGCTGGAGCTGCGCGCCCGCGAGCAGACCAGCGGCGCCATCCGCGCCCTCCTCGACCTCGCGCCCAAGACCGCGCGCCGCATTCGCGACGATGGGACCGACGAGGAGGTCACCCTCGACCAGATCCACGTCAGCGACCGGCTGC
>CAMLRH010000116.1 GCA_946482375.1 uncultured Caulobacteraceae bacterium
CAGTGGCCTGACGAAGTACCCGGCCGCGCCCTGCACCAGGGGCGCGGCCGTTTCCTTTCCGCCCACCGCACGCTCTGGTTTATCGCCGCTCCGCCGTTGTCTCCAACGCCGCCCGAGCGCCTTCCCGGATTGCCCGAAGGCGCGCGCGCTGGTAGCCATTCGCCCGGAAGCGGCGCGTGGCCGCCGGGAATTGAGTTGATGGCCAGCACGAGATCACAGAACGCGCGCGGGCTGGGCGGAGCCCTGCTGTGGGACATCCTCACCTTCGAGAAGCTGCTGACCGCGCCGGTCATCCACCTGATCTACTGGGCGGGTCTGGGCGTCCTGGCGCTGATGGCCTTCTCCGCGATCGGCGCGGCCATCGGGGTGGCGCTCAGGGAAGCCTCGATCTTCGGCAAGCTGGTCGCGATCCCGGTGCTGGTCGCGGGACTGCTCGTCTGCGGCGCCGGCGTCCTGCTGTGGCGCTCGTTCTGCGAGTTCTATGTCGCCGTCTTCCGGATCAGCGACGACCTGCGCGCCATGCGTGAAGAGATTGAGGCCGAGCGCGGCCGCCAGCCCTGATCGGGGCCCTGCGCTAATACGCCTTAGCAGAATCTGAATCCGGATTTCCTCCGGCGAATCAAGACTCTTGCCGCCGATTCGCAAATCAGCTTAACGATTCGGGGCGAGGCGGCGTTCACCATTAACCTGTCTTAAATTAACTCGCCGCAACCATTGTGCGCGAGATGGGGGGCGGACTCCGGTCTCAAGGTGTGGACTACCGCCGGGCTGGCGGGGAGGGGCCGAATGCGCGTTCTACTGATCGAGGATGACAGCGCCACGGCGCAGACGATCGAGCTGATGCTGAAGTCGGAAGGCTTCAACGTCTACACGACCGATCTGGGCGAAGAGGGCGTCGATCTCGGCAAGATCTACGACTACGACCTGATCCTTCTGGATCTCAACTTGCCGGACATGAGCGGCCTGGACGTTCTGCGCACCCTGCGCGTCGCCAAGATCAATACGCCGATCATGATCCTGTCCGGTTCGTCGGAAATCGACACGAAGGTGAAGACCTTCGGGTCTGGCGCGGACGACTACATGACCAAGCCCTTCCACAAGGACGAGCTGGTGGCCCGCATTCACGCGGTGGTTCGCCGCTCCAAGGGTCACGCCCAGTCGGTCATCAAGACCGGCGACATCACGGTCAACCTGGACGCCAAGACGGTCGAAGTGAACGGCATCCGCGTCCACCTGACCGGCAAGGAATACCAGATGCTGGAGCTTCTCTCCCTGCGGAAGGGCACGACCCTGACCAAGGAGATGTTCCTCAACCATCTCTACGGCGGCATGGACGAGCCGGAGCTGAAGATCATCGACGTCTTCATCTGCAAGCTGCGCAAGAAGCTGGCGACGGCGTCGGGCGGCAAGCACCACATCGAGACGGTCTGGGGCCGCGGCTACGTGCTGCGCGACCCGCAGGAAGGCCTGGTGACCAACGTCGCCTGAAAGGATTAGTACCTCCTCAGATGGTTAGCGTACGGAACGCCCGCCCTCACCGGCGGGCGTTTTCGTTTGGCGAGCATGCTTGAGCGGCTGAAGACTTGGGCGCGGCGCGTTAAGCGCGACGTGCTGGCGCTGTGGCTGGCGGCCCGAGACCCGCGCACCCCGTGGCTCGCCAAGGCGGTGGCGGCCGGCGTCGTCGCCTATGCGCTCTCGCCTATCGACCTGATCCCCGACTTCGTCCCGGTGCTTGGCCTGCTCGATGACGCGATCCTGCTGCCGCTCGGCATCCTGCTGGCGGTGAAGCTGATCCCGGGGGCTCTGATGGCGGAGTTCAGGGCGGCCGCCGAGACGACGGAGCGGCCGGTGAGCCGCACTGGCGCGGTCGCCATCGTGGCGCTCTGGCTGGCGGCGGTCGCAATCGCCGCCATCACCTTCTGGCCGAGACCCTGAGACTTGCCGCGCCCGCCGACATCGGCAAGAAACCGGCCATGAGCGACATCACCATCTTCCACAACCCCGCCTGCGGGACCTCCCGCAACACGCTGCAGGCGCTCAAGGACGCCGGCCATGAGCCGAAGGTCGTCGAGTATCTGAAGGCCGGCTGGAACAAGGCGCAGCTGAAGGGTCTGCTCCAGCAGATGGGCGCCAAGCCCCGAGACGTGCTGCGCGTCCGCGGCACACCCGCCGAGGAACTGGGCCTAACCGACCCAAAAGCGAGCGACGACAAGATCCTCGACGCCATGGTCGCCCACCCCATCCTGGTGGAGCGTCCGATCGTGGTGACGCCAAAGGGCGCGGCGCTCTGCCGGCCCGTCGACAAGGTCCACGACCTCCTCGGTTAATGGCGCGCAAAGCTTGTCCTTGGGCCAGTCCGTTAACCGAGGCGTGACAAAAGCGGCGAAGCACCGAAAGCTGCTTGCCTCTCGCTAGCCGGGTTGGGCATTGTCCGACCCGGCGTCACCGGGGGCGCCCCAGCCGTACTTTGTAGCTCGCGGCATCGTGAGTAACGGGGGAACGATGCAGGAATTCGATCCGCGGCGGTTTACGTCGCCGCGCCTCGCTTCACCTATTCTGGCCGCTGTGGTGGGCCTGGCGCTGCTTGGCGCGGGCTGGACGCTGGCCGACGGTCGGGCGCTCGAGCCCGTCAAGCCGCCGCTCGATCCCAAGGCGCTGGCCGCCCTGCAGATGCAGGCCTTCGCCCAGGCCGAGGCGCAACCCGGCTTCGCGCGGCCAGAGAGCATCGAGGTCAAGGTTCGCCGCGGCGAGACCCTCGAGGCCGCCGTCCAGCGCGCCGGGGTGGCGCCCCAGGAAGCGCGCGACGTCGTCAACGTGCTGGGTTCGGCCTTCGACACCGTCAACATCAAGGCGGGCCTCGCCTTCGACGCCGCCATCGCGCGCCCGGCCGACCGCCGGGGCTCGGCCAAGCTGATCGGGCTTTCCATGCGCACGAGCCCGGTGACCGCCATCACCGTCTCGCGCACCTTCGACGGGGCGCTGCGCCTGCGCCAGTTGGAGGAAAAGGTCACCGAGGAGACGACGGTGGCGGTCGGCGAGATGCAGGGCTCGCTCTACGAGAGCGCCGCCCGCGCAGGCGCCACGCCCACCGTCACCGCCGAGGTGGTAAAGCTGTTCGCCCACAAGCTCGACTTCAGCCGCGACATCCAGCCCGGCGACGACTTCAGCCTGATCTTCGACCGCAAGGTCACCGAGAGCGGCCGCACCATCGAGGTCGGCGATCTCCTTTACGCCGAGATCGAGGCCAAGGGGCAGAAGACCCGCTTCTATCGCTTCGACCGCGGCGACGGGAAAGCCCAGTACTTCGACGAAAACGGCAAGAACATCAAAGGCTTCCTGCTGCGCACCCCGGTCGATGGCGCGCGTATGACGTCGCGCTTCGGCCTGCGCCGCCACCCGATCCTGGGCTACCAGAAGATGCACCAGGGCATCGACTTCGGCGCGGGGTCAGGCACCCCGATCCTGGCGGCGGGCGACGGCGTCGTCGTCGAGGCGCGGCGTTGGGGTGGCTATGGCAACTGGGTCCGCATCCGTCACAGTGGTGGCTGGGAAACAGGCTATGCCCACATGTCGCGCTACGGCAAGGGCATCCGCGCCGGCCAGCGCGTCGCCCAGGGCCAGGTCATCGGCTACGTCGGCACCACCGGCCGCTCGACCGGCCCGCACCTGCACTACGAGGTCTGGCTGAAAGGCCGCCGCATCAACCCGGTCGGCGCCAAGGTTCCGCAGGGCACCATCCTGGCCGGCCGCGAACTGGCCGCCTTCAAGGCCCAGAAGGCCCGCGTGGACGCCATGCTGGAAGCCGAGGCGGGCACGCAGTATGCGGCCCGCACCCAGGCGCCTCGGGGCTAACTGAATTAGTCATCCTGAGCAGCCCGCGAAGCGGGCGTGTCGAAGGACGCACGCACCTCAATGCGTGGTTCGACACGCGCTACGCGCTGCTCACCATGACTATTGGTCGAACACGATGACGCTGCGCGCGATCTCGCCGCGCTTGAGTTCCTCGAAGGCTTCGTTGACCTGCTCGAGCTTGATGCGGCGGCTGATCATGTCGTCGAGCTTCAGCTTGCCGGACATGTAGAAGTCGACGAAGCGCGGCATGTCGACCGGGAAGCGGTTGGAGCCCATCAGCGAGCCCTGGATCTTCTTCTCGCCCAGGAAATCCGCGCCGTGCAGCTCGATCATGGTGCCGACGGGGATCATGCCGATGATGTTGGCCGTACCGCCGCGGCGGAGCATGCGGAAGGCTTGCTCGGCCGTAGCCTTGAGCCCGATGGCCTCGAAGCTGTGGTGGACGCCGCCGCCGGTTAGCTCGAGCACCTGCTTGACCGGGTCGCCCTGGGTCGCGTCGACCACGTCGGTGGCGCCGAACGCCTTGGCGAGGTTCAGCTTCGAGCCCTGGGTGTCGATGGCGATGATCCGCCCGGCGCCCGCGATGGCCGCGCCGTTGACGGCCGCCAGACCGACGCCGCCGCAACCGATCACGGCCACGGTCTCGCCCGCGCGGACGTTGGAGGTGTGGATCACCGCCCCCACCCCCGTCGTCACCGAACAGCCGATCAGGGCGGCGACGTCGAAGGGCATGTCCTTGCGGATCGCCGTGCAGGCGTGCTCGTGGATCAGCATCTGCTCTGCGAAGGAACTGAGGTTCAGGAACTGGTTCACCGGGCCGTCGGCAGCGTTCTCGCGGAACAGGCGCGGCTCGGCATCCTTGGCGCGGCGGGTTTCCGGCGACACGCAGCGGCTCATGAAGCCGGTCAGGCAGTGCTCGCAGTGGCCGCAGAAGGCCGACAGGCAGGTGATGACGTGGTCGCCCGGCTTCACCGTGCGGACTTCCGAGCCGACCTGCTCGACGACGCCGGCGCTCTCATGGCCCAGCACCGCCGGCAGGGGGTGCGGATAAGAGCCTTCGACGAAGTGGAGGTCGGAGTGGCAGACGCCGGCGGCCTTGGTGCGGATCAGCACCTCGTGCGGGCCCGGCTTGCCGATCTGGACGTCCTCGATCTGGAGGGGTTTGCCCACCTCGCGCAGAACCGCAGCCTTCATCGCATCCTCCATACGCTTGTTTGACCCGAGCTTATGGCCGGTGACGCAGCGTGCGGGAAGGGCCTTTTGGCGCAAGCTGGGGTATGAGGAGGCATGACCAGCCGCGCCCTCTTCGTCACCCGCCTGTACGAGGCGGAACTCGGTGGCTCCGCCGATCTCAACGACGAACTGGAGGACGCCTGCCGGATGCTCGAGGCGGACGACCGCGCCGGGCAGGTCTGGGCCAAGCGACACGCCTACAAGGGCTACACCTCCTACGCCTCGCTCGATGACCTGCCCAAGCGCGCGAGCGCCTTCGCCGACCTGAAGAAGCGGCTCGACCGCCATGCGGCGGCGTTCGCGAAGGACATCCACCTCGATCTCGGCGGCCGGCGGCTCGCGCTCGACAGCCTGTGGGTCAACGTGCTGAAGCCCGGCGGCGCTCACTCCGGCCACCTGCATCCGCACAGCGTGCTGTCGGGGACCTACTACGTCACAGTACCGCCCGGCTCCTCGCCGCTGCGGTTCGAGGACCCCCGGCTGCCGATGATGATGGCCTCGCCGCCGCGCCTGGCCGACGCGCCGGAGGAAGACCGCCAGTTCGCCTATGTGCAGCCTCAGGCCGGATCGCTGCTGATGTGGGAAAGCTGGCTGCGCCACGAGGTCCCGGCCAACGCGGCGCGCGCCGATCGCATCTCCATCAGCTTCAACTATGCCTGGGCGAACCGCTGAGGCTCCTCGCCGGTTGTCAGGGATGATCCGCGAGGGGCTCCTGCTCGCCTGCGTCCTGACGCTAGCCGGCTGCGGTCCCGCGCCTCAACAGGAGCGCGCCATGGCCCAGAACGAAGGCGAACGTCATTCCGGCGAGTCCATCACCATCATGCGGGTCGACGCGCGCCAGGACACCGGCATCCTGCTGCAGACGCGCTCGCAGGGCGCGAACGGGCGCCTGGCGGACCCGCACAGCGCCTACCACGACAACATCTCGCCGCCGCTGACCTGGAGCCGTGTGCGCGGCGCGCAGGCCTATGCGCTGATCGTCGAGGACCCGGACGCGCCGCGCGAGCTGCCGTTCGTGCACTGGATGGCCTGGAACATCCCGGGCGAGGCGGCTTCCCTGCCCGAAGGCGTCGCCAACGTCCCCCATCCCGTCTCGCCGCAGGGGTTGACCCAGGGCAAGAACGACAACGGCTCCTACGGCTGGTTTGGACCCAGACCGCCCGCCGGCCACGGCGTCCACCGCTACTATTTCCAGATTTTCGCGCTCGATCAGCCGCTCGACATGGGCGCCAACACGCCGCTGGAGGAACTGGTCAAGGCGCTGAAGGCCCACACCATCGCCGAGGGCCAGATGGTGGCGACCTACGAAGCCCCCACCGCGCAGTAGGCCTAGTCGCCCCGCACCATCCAGAGCATGGCGGCAAGGCCGAGCGTGCCGAACACCCCCATCATCATCGGGATGGTCGCCGAGATCCCCCCGGCATGCACCGAGATCTGCCCATCGAAGGCGCCGGCCGCGAAGAAGCGGTCGATCCAGGGCCAGAAGAAGAAGCCGAGCAGCAGCACGGCTCCCATCAGCACAAACATGCGAAACAGCGTCATGGCTGTCGCCTCCCACTATCGCGCGGACGAAGGTCGTCCCAGGCGCGCGGACGTCACAGTAACCACGGTTGGTTAACGGTCCCTCCAGCAGGCGCGGTGAAATGACGTTTACGATTGTGGCGAACGGCCTAGGCTGAGCCGGATGCGTAGCCGCCTCCCCCGCCCGGCCGTCTGGCACATCCCGGTCTGCCCCTTCTCCCAGCGCCTTGAAATCCTTCTGGAATTGAAGGGCCGAAGGGACGCGGTCGATTTTCGCGAGGTCGATATCACCAAGCCGCGCGACCCACGCCTGCTGGAGCTGTCGGGCGGCGCGACGGCGCTGCCGGTGCTGGAGGACGAGGAGGGGCGCGGGATCAAGGAGAGCCTGGTCCTGCTGCGCTATCTCGAAGACCGTTTCCCCGATCCGCCGGTCGCCCGCGCCGACCCGTACGAGCGGGCCGTCGAAAACATGCTGATCGCGCTGGAAGGTCCGTTCGGGAACGCCGGCTACGCCTTCGTGATGAACCAGGACACGGCCCGGCGCGAACAGCACCGCGAGACGATGGAGACGCGCTACGCCGGCCTCGACGCCTTCCTGATGCGTCATGCGCCAGACGGCGACTTCCTGTTCGAGCGGTTCGGGCTGGCGGAAGCGGTCTTCACGCCGCTCTTCATGCGTTTCTGGTTCCTCGACTGGTACGAGGGTTTCGACATCCCGGAGCATCTGCCCCGCGTGCGCCGCTGGCGCGACGCCTGCATCGCCCACCCGGCCGCGCGGCAGGTCACCTACGAGCAGATCGTCAAGCTCTACTACGACTACAGCCGCGGCGCCGGTAACGGCGCGCTGGTCGAGGGTCGTAAGGTCTCCAGCTTCGCACCCGAGTTCCCGTGGCAAGCGCGGCCCATGCCGCCGAGGGGCAAGGGCCCGGCGGCGACGGACGCGGCGCTGGGGTTGGGCTGAAAGGAAAAGGGCGGCCCGAAGACCGCCCTCTGAACCCTAGCTGTCGAGGAAGCTCCGCAGCTTCCGTGACCGCGACGGGTGCTTCAGCTTGCGCAGCGCCTTGGCTTCGATCTGGCGGATGCGTTCGCGGGTGACGCTGAACTGCTGGCCGACCTCTTCGAGGGTGTGGTCGGTGTTCATGCCGATCCCGAAGCGCATGCGCAGGACGCGCTCCTCGCGCGGCGTCAGCGACGCCAGCACGCGGGTCGTGGTCTCGCGCAGGTTCGACTGGATGGCCGCGTCGATCGGCAGGACGGCGTTCTTGTCCTCGATGAAGTCGCCGAGGTGGCTGTCTTCCTCGTCGCCGATGGGCGTTTCGAGGGAGATCGGCTCCTTGGCGATCTTGAGGACCTTGCGCACCTTCTCCAGCGGCATGGCCAGCTTTTCGGCCAGTTCCTCCGGGGTCGGCTCGCGGCCGATCTCGTGCAGCATCTGGCGCGAGGTGCGGACGATCTTGTTGATCGTCTCGATCATGTGCACCGGGATGCGGATGGTGCGCGCCT
>CAMLRH010000117.1 GCA_946482375.1 uncultured Caulobacteraceae bacterium
AAGGGCGTCTCGGCGTCCATCGCCGCGCGCGGGCTGGTGGCGACCGACGAGCTGGCGGCGCGGACGCGGACGTCCCTGTCCACATTCCTGCGCGACATGGACCGCTGGCGCGGCGAGGCCGAGCGAACGCCGCACGCGCGGCTGACCGAGACCATCCTGGAGGAGAGCGGCTACACCGACGCGCTCCGCC
The DNA here is from genome assembly GCA_946482375.1 of uncultured Caulobacteraceae bacterium. The sequence goes on from CAMLRH010000117.1 coordinate 191, forward strand.
TCGACAAAGGCCCGACCAGCCAGACGCGGCTGGAGAACCTGAAGGAACTGGTCCAGTCGATGGGCGCCTTCGAGAGTCTGGAGGCCTATCTGGAGCACGTGTCGCTGGTCATGGACCTCGACCGTGGGCCCGAGGGCGACAGCGTCCAGATCATGACCCTGCACTCGGCCAAGGGGCTGGAGTTCCCGCTGGTCTTCCTGCCCGGCTGGGAGGAAGGCGTCTTCCCCTCCCAGCGCAGCATGGACGAGAAGGGCGAGAAGGGGCTGGAGGAAGAGCGCCGCCTCGCCTACGTCGGCATCACCCGGGCGCGGGAGGAGGCGCGGGTGTCCTTCGCCGCCAATCGCCAGGTCTATGGCCGCTGGGGGAGCCAGCTGCCGTCGCGGTTCGTCGATGAATTGCCGCTGGCCAACGTCGAGGCCTCGTCGGAGACCGGCTACTACGGCGGCGGACCGGGCATGCAGCAGCAGGGCAGCCGCTGGGACGAGCCGGCCGACTTCGGCGCCGGCTACTCCTCGCCCGGCTGGAAACGGGCGCAGGCGCGCAACTACCACGGCACGCACCCCGGCCGCTCGCAGGTGATCGAGGGCGAAGGGCGGCTGGTCGCGGTGTCCGAACCCTCGGCGACCGGCGCCTACGCGCGCGGCGACCGCGTCTTCCACATCAAGTTTGGCTACGGGAAGATCCGCGACATCGAGGGCAACAAGCTTACCGTCGCCTTCGAGCAGGCCGGCGAAAAGAAGGTCATCGACAGCTTCGTCGAGAAGGCCTGAGCCCTTCGCGCCACACCTTGAGGCCGCTCTGCAACGCCTGGCCCATTTTTGGTTGCACCGAGCGGCGAACCTCTTTTGAATACTGACACCCGTGTCAACACGGGGAGAAGGGGAGAGTATCAATGAAAAAGCTTATGCTGGCGGCCGCTGCGGCCGCTGCGGCCGCTTGCCTTGTCGCGTCTCCAGCCGCGGCGGAAGGCATGGGCCTTTACGCCACCGGTGGTCTGACGCATGCGGACACCGACTTCGATGTCAGCTTTGAAGCCGTGACCGGCCGTTTCGGCGCCCGGTTCGCCCCGTACCTCGCCGTTGAAGGCGAAGTGTCGGTGGGCTTCGAGCAGGACAGGGTGGAAGGCGTCACCGTTGAACTGAAGCACGACGCGGCCGTCTATGGCGTCGCCCTGCTGCCGATGACCGACAACGCGGACCTGTTCGCGCGCGTCGGCGCCGGCACCACCTCCATCGAGGCGGGCGACGAAGAGATGAGCCACGAAGCCATGCGTTATGGCGTCGGCGCCCAGTTCTTCTTCAACGACATGAGCGGTGTTCGCATCGACTTCACCCGGATCGACCTCGGCGACGAGTTCACCGGCGATGACCAGGACGCCGACACCTACTCGGTTTCCTACGTCCACAAGTTCGGCGGCTAAGCCGGCGGGACCCTTCGGAGCGGGGGCGGTCCTCACGGGCCGCTCCCGCCTCGCCTTTCGGGGCCACAGCGGCGCCGTGAACTTTTCCTGACCTTGCGCGCTAACCCTCCAGTAGTTCTGGAGCGGTCGAGCCGTGAAACAAGCGCTCTATTACAGTATTGCTTCCGCCGCGCTGGCCGGGTTGTTGACCGGCGGCGTGATGAAGCTTGGCCCCGATGCGCTCTCCGAGGTCGGTGGGCCGCAAATACTCATTGCGGGCGCCGGAGAGCGCGTAATCGACGCGCAACCCCACACCGGCGGCGCGCTGTTCACCAGCCTCAACGGCGAAATCCCCGAGTATGTGGTCGGCACCGACTGGACCCGGCCGCAGTATGCGATGGGCGACGTTTACGCCTATGACGCCAGCTACGAGGAAGCCGACAGCTATGCGCCGACGGCGCCCGCGCCGAACCCCAACGTCGACGACGCCGTCTTCGTGGCGCCGGTGAAGATCAGCTCGCCGCCGAAAATCGTACCCGTCTCCTACCCCAGCGAGGGCGGCGGCGTGCTCGGCGACGCCGGCGAGGAGGAAGACACCGCCTTCAAGCACATCGTCGTGGCGCAGGACGCCACCTCCGAAGAGCTGCCTTCCTGATCCCCGCCTGACCAGCTAGACGGGCGGCCATGAGCAAGGCCGTCCAGATCATCGCCCACGGAACCCGCACCGACGCCGAAGCCGCCGCCGAGGCGCTCGACGCCGATCCGGCGCTGGAGGGCGCGACCTATTCCATCCTGGAAGAGGACGAGGACAAGAACGTCTGGCGCATCGACGCCTTCCCGACCTCCGGCGACGAGGCGGCGGGGATCGAGGCGGCGCTGCGCCGCTTTCCGCTGAAGGTCGCCGTCGAGCCGCTGGCCGACGAGGACTGGCTGGCCATGTCGCTGTCGGGCCTGCCGCCGGTCCGGGCCGGGCGCTTCTTCGTCTATGGCCTGCACGACAAGGGCGCGGTTCCGCCGAGCGCGGTGGCGCTCCGCATCGAGGCGGGCGCGGCCTTCGGCACCGGCCACCACGGCACGACGGTGAGCTGTCTGGCGGTCTTCGATGAGCTGCTGAAGGCCCGGCGCTTCGAGCGCGTGCTGGACGTCGGGGCCGGCACGGGCGTGCTGGCCATCGCGGCGGCGAAGACCGGCTCGAAAGTCGCCGTCGGAACCGACATCGACGCCCCCAGCGTCCGCATCGCCCGGGAGAACGCGGCGGTGAACGGCGCCAACGCCCGCTTCGTCCACGCCTCGGGCCTGAACCACTATCTGGTCACCGAGCATGGGCCCTACGACCTCGTCTTCGCCAACATCCTGGCCCCGCCGCTGGTGGCGCTGGCGCAGGACATCAGGCTGGCGCTGAAGCCGGGAGGCATCGCCATCCTGTCGGGCCTGCTGCGCACCCAGGAGCGGCGGGTGAAGGCGGCTTACCTGTCGCGGGGATTCAGGGTGCGCACGCGGCTCTACCGCGACGCCTGGGCGACCTTGGTGCTGGAGCGGCCGTAGCGAGCCACCTCTCCCTGAGGGAGAAGGGATAGGAACCTTGGCCTTTAGGCGCGCGTTCCGACCGCGAAGCTGAGGAGGCCATCATGACCGACTACGAACGCGAAACCCGGGTTGTCCGCGATGACGGCACAGCGGCCGTCGAGCGCGAGACGGTCGTCGATCCCGCCGCCGGCGAGCGTGTGACGGTGGTGCGCGAGAGCTCCAACCTGGGCTGGATCATCGCCCTGATCGTCGCCGTGGTCGCGATCATCATCATCGCCATGTTCGTGATGAACCGCGAGCCGACCACCAACACCGACGACATCACCGCCGCCATGGAGGCGAGCCGCGCCGCCGGCTACGCGGAAGGCGCCAACACGGCGATCGGCTCGATGCCGCCGGCGACCACCACGGTTCCGGTGCCGGTCCCCGTTCCCGGGCCGTCCATCGACACCAGCGGCGTGGAGCGCAGCGCCGCCGAGGCCGCCGAAGCCGCTCGCGAGGCCCGCGACGCCGCTGAACGCGCCGCCGACAGCGTCGCGAACTCAGCGACCAACACCACGCCCTAGCGCCGGCCGTCAGGGCTCCCTAATCTCGGGGCATGCGTCAGACATTCGATGAGACGACGGACCCGTCGTTCGGCCCCCGGCACGTCCCGCTGATCCGCGAGGCCATGGCGCGGCAGGGACTGGACGGCTTCCTGGTGCCGCACGAGGACGAGCACCAGAACGAGTACCTGCCCGAGGCTAACGACCGGCTCGCCTGGGCGACCGGCTTCACCGGCTCGGCCGGAGCGGCGGTGATCCTCAAGGACAAGGCCGCCATCTTCGTGGACGGCCGCTATACGCTGCAGGTCCGCGACCAGGTCGATGAGAACCTGTTCGAGATCCGCGACCTCGTTGACGGCGGCGTGCCGGCGTACCTGGAAAAGGCGCTGCCGAAGGGCGCGACGGTGGGCTACGACCCGCGCCTGCACAGCCCCGACGCGCTGCACTGGCTGCGCACGGCGGCGGAGAAGGCCGGGGCGACGCTGAAGGCCGTCGAGCCGAACCCGCTCGATCAGGCATGGGGCGGCGAGCGGCCGCCGCAACCGGCGGCGCCGGTTGTGCCCCATCCGCTGGAGTATTCCGGCGAGGAGTCGCATTCGAAACGCACGCGGGTCGGCGCGGCGCTGGACGGCGATGCGGTGGTGATCACCGCGCCGGCGTCGATCGCCTGGCTGTTCAACGTGCGGGGCGGCGACGTCATCCGCTCGCCGCTGCCGATCGGGCAGGCGATCCTGAACAAGGACGGGACGGCGCGGCTGTTCCTCGATCCGGCCAAGGTGAGCCCGCAGTTGCAGGCCTGGCTCGGCAACGAGGTGGCGCTGCAGACGCCGGACGCTCTACCCGCCGCATTGGCGGAGCTGAAGGGCAAGCGGGTCGTCGTCGATCCCTCGCAGTCGTCGGCCTGGTACTTCGACGAGCTGAATCGGGCCGGCGCGGACGTCGTGCGTTCGATGGATCCCTGCGCCCTGCCCCGCGCCTGCAAGAACGCCGTGGAGATTGAGGGCGCGCGGCGGGCCCATGCGCGCGACGGGGCGGCGCTGAGCCGCTTCCTGCACTGGTTGGCGACGGAGGCTCAAGCGAGCCTGCCCGACGAGGCCGAGATCGTGCGCAAACTGGAGGGCTTCCGCGAAGAGACCGGGGCGCTGAAGGACCTGTCGTTCGACACCATCGCGGGCGCGGCCTCGAACGGGGCCATCGTCCATTATCGCCCCACCGAGCGGTTGAAGAAGCGGACGGAGCCCAACTCGCTGCTGCTGGTGGACAGCGGCGCGCAGTACCTCGACGGCACCACCGACGTGACCCGAACCGTCGCCATCGGCGAGCCGAGCGCCGAGATGCGCGACCGTTTCACCCGCGTGCTGAAAGGCAACCTGGCGCTGGCGCGGGTGCGGTTTCCGGCGGGAACGACCGGCTCGGCGCTGGACGCGCTGGCGCGGATTCCGCTGTGGGAGGCGGGGTTCGACTATGACCACGGCACCGGCCACGGTGTCGGCAGCTATCTCGGCGTGCACGAGGGGCCGCAGCGGATATCGAAGGCGCCGAGCACCGTCGCCCTGAAGCCCGGCATGATCGTTTCCAACGAGCCCGGCTATTACAAGGAAGGCGCCTACGGCATCCGCATCGAGAACCTGCAGGTGGTGACGGAGGCGCAGGACGTCGGCGGCGAGCGGCCGATGCACGGCTTCGAGACGCTGACCCTGGCGCCGATCGACCGGCGCTGCATTGAGCCCGCGCTGCTGACGGACGAGGAGCGGGCGCAGCTCGACGCCTATCACGCGCGGGTGGTCGAGGTGGTGGGACCACAGCTTGAGGGTGCGGCGCGGGCGTGGCTCGACGAGGCCTGCGCACCGATCTAGGCTGCATCACGGCACAGCTTCGGGGGAGGACGCGCCGATGTTCGTAGGTCACTATTCAGCCGCGCTGGCGGCGAAGGCGGCGGAACCGCGCGGGCCGTTGTGGGCCTATGTGGCGGCGGCTCAGCTGGTCGACATCGGCTGGAGCGTGCTGGTCATGGCCGGGGTCGAGAAGGTGCGCATCGACGAGACGCTGCAGGGCTCGACGCTCGACCTCTACCACATGCCCTGGACGCACAGCCTGCCGGCAGCCATCGCCTGGTCGGTGGCGGCGGGCGCGCTCTGCCGCTGGGCGTTCAAGTGGCCGGGCCGGGTCTCGGGCATGGTCGGCGCGGTGGTCTTCTCGCACTGGCTGCTCGACTGGCTGGTGCATCGGCCCGACCTGTTGCTGTGGCCGGGTGGTCCCAAGATCGGGCTGGCGCTGTGGAACTATCCCGTGCCCGAGCAGGCGCTGGAGATCGGTCTGCTGGGCCTGGCCGGCATGGTGTGGGCGGCAAGCGCCGTGCGGAGCGGCAAGGGGCTGATGGCGCCCGTGGTCTTCTTCGCCGCGCTGGTCGCCCTGCAGATCGCGGTGATGTTCGCCGCGCCCGAGGGCGACACCTTCCAGCTCGGGCTGTCGGCGCTGATCGTCTACCTGCTGGTCAGCGGGTTCGCCTGGGTGCTGGACCGGGGGCCGAAGAAGGGTTCGCGCAGAAGGTAACCCCAATCCGCTCATCCCGGCGAAAGCCGGGACCCAGGTCTGTCCAGTCAGCACTTCGCTGGAAAGTCCTGGGCCCCGGCTTTCGCCGGGGTGAGCGGTGCTATTGGGATATCCTCTCAAACCACTGCTCCTCGGTAAGCACCTCTACCCCGTGCTTCTGAGCCTCAGCCAGCTTCGAGCCGGCGCCTGGACCAGCCACTAGGATGTCAGTCTTCTTAGAAACCGAGTTTGAAACTTTGGCGCCGAGTGTAGCCGCCTGGGCCTTGGCCTCGTCGCGGGTCATGCGTTCGAGCGCGCCGGTGAAGACCACCGTCTTGCCGGCGATGGCGGTGTCGGTCTTGGGCTTTTCGGCGTCGAGGATGTCCAGTTCGCCGACCAGGTTCTGGACGACGCGGCGGTTGTGGTCCTCGGCGAAGTAGCTGGCGGCGGCCTTGATGACGGCCTCGCCGATCTGGTCCATGGCGTCGAGTTCTTCGATGGCGGCGGGGTCGCCGTCGGCCACCCTGTCCATGCCGGTCAGGAAGGCGTCCTTCGTGCCGTAGCAGCGGGCCATGGTCAGCGCCGTGGTCTCGCCGACGTGGCGGATGCCCAGCGCATTGATGAAGCGGTCGAGGGGAATGCGGCGGCGAGCGTCGATGCCGGCGACGAGGTTGCGGATCGAGGTTTCGCCGTAGCCTTCGCGCTCGCGCAGCTCCGTCAGCTTCGCCTCGTCGCGGGCCAGCCGGAAGATGTCGGCGGGCTCCTTGATCAGGCCCTCTTCGTAGAAGGCCTCCAGCTGCTTGAAGCCCAGCCCCTCGATGTCGAAGGCGCGGCGCGAGACGAAATGGATCAGGTGGGCGACGCGCTGGAAAGGACAGGCAAACTCGCCCGTGCAGCGGCGCACGACGGTTTCGGCCCCGCTGGCCGTGGTCTCGCGGGCGAGCGGGGTTTTCAGCGGGCACGGGCAGGTGTGCGGGAATTCGTAGGGCTCCGCGCCCTCTCCCCGCTGCGCGACCTCGACGATCTGCGGGATCACGTCGCCGGCGCGTTGCAGGACGACGGTGTCGCCGATGCGGATGTCCTTGCGGGCGATCTCGTCGGCGTTGTGCAGGGTGGCGTTGGTGACGACGACGCCGCCGACGGTGACGGGCTTCAGTCGCGCCACGGGTGTGACCGCGCCGGTGCGGCCGACCTGGAGGTCGATGTCTTCCAGCACGGTCAGCGCCCGCTGGGCCGGGAATTTGCGGGCGATAGCCCAGCGCGGCGAGCGGGAGACGAAGCCGAGGCGGTGCTGCCAGTCGAGCCGGTCGACCTTGTAGACAACGCCGTCGATGTCGAAGTCCAGCGTGGGACGCAGCGTCTCCATCTCGCGGTAGGCGGCGAACAGACCGTCGGCGTTCTCGACGCGCCTCGCCTGCGGCGTCACATGGAAGCCCCAGGCCCGCAGTCGCTCCAGCGCCTCCGACTGGCTCGTGGCGAACTCGCCGCTGAAGAAGCCCCAGGCGTAGGCGAAGAAGCGCAGCGGACGGCCGGCGGTGACCGAGGGGTCGATCTGGCGCAGCGAGCCCGAGGCGAAATTTCGCGGGTTGGCGTAGATGCGCTCGCCCTTCTCGGCGGCGGCCGCGTTCATCGCCGCGAAGGCCGCCAGCGGCATGTAGACCTCGCCGCGCACCTCGATGCGCTCGGGCCAGCCGGAGCCCTTCAGCTTGTGCGGGATTTCCTTGATCGTTCTGAGGTTTGCCGTGACATCTTCGCCTACGCGCCCGTCGCCGCGAGTAGCGCCGCGGACGAGCTTGCCGTCCTCGTAGAGGAGGCTGGCGGAGAGG
>CAMLRH010000118.1 GCA_946482375.1 uncultured Caulobacteraceae bacterium
GCGCGGCCGGCGCGAGCAACGGCTCAGGCTGACGAGTAGGACCAGCCCCAGCAGCATGGGCGGGACCATCGGGGTCAGGTAGCGTTCCGCGATCAGCGGCTTCACCAGTGAAACGCCCATCACCAGGGCGAAGGCGGCCAGGCCACTGACGGCCGCCCACCAAAGTGAGCGATCGGGCGCTTCATCGTCGCGCTCGGTGGCGCGGCGGCCCAGCAGCCAGCCGCCGATGATAATGGCGGCGCTGGCGGCCATCACCGACAGGGTCGACGGCCCGATCAGAAAGGCCGCACTGGAGAGGACATCCGACGTGCGCAGCGGCGTGTACCACGCGACGTCGGGTCGGGCGTAGTCGGCCAGCCGCGGCGCGTGAATGGCCGCCCAAGCGAACGGCGGCGCGAAGAGCAGGGCCGTAGGCCAGGTCCTCACGGCTGCCCTGCGATGCACGGCCAGATAGATCACGCCCTGGAGGCCGGCCACGAAGATCGCGTGGTAGTGGGTGAGAAGCGCCAGGGAGGCCAGCCCGCACCATACGAGCGCCGACTTCATACCCGGCCGTCGCAGCAGATGCGCGAAGGCTATCGTCTGGGCGACGCTTATGAGCAGCAATAGCCCATAGGCGCGCGCGTCCAGGGAAAATGAGATTCCCGGCCACCAGAACCATAGCAGCCCAGCCCAGGCGAGCGCCGCGGTTCGCGGCAGGCCTGCCGGACGCCAGACGATCGGAAGCAGCGCGGCGGCAAGGATGAACGCAAAGCTCGGGGCGCGAAGAGCCCAGTTCGACTGGCCCGCGATCATCTGCCAGCCGTGCATGACGAGGTAGTAAAGGGGGGCGTTGCAATCGAGCCAGGCTTCCCGCCAGAAACCGTTCCAGGTTTCCTGGCGGGCGATCATCGCCGTCCAGGTCTCGTCCAGCCACAAACCCGTGCGCCCGAGCCAGATGCGCTCGATTCCGACGGCCAACGCGGCCAGTGCAAAGAACGCCAGAAACAAGGTTTGCGGCTTGATCCGGGACGCCGTTGAAGCTGGCGTCCGCGTCTCGATGGCTATGGTCATCGAAGATGCTCTCGTCCCGTCCTTGCGCGGTTCTAGCGGCCAAGTGCTGCCGAAACCTTGCCGACCGTCGCTTGACAGCTTTCGCAGCCGGTCCACGCTCATACGCGTACGTGTGTGAGAGGGGCCGTGAGCGATCCCGTCCAGCAAAGCGCCGCCCATCATGACCGGCAGGCCATCGCCGAGCTGTCGATGCGCTATGGCCAGGCGGTGCGGCGGTTCTTTTCGCGGCGGCTGCGCGACGGCGCCGATGTCGAGGACCTGACGCAGGAGGTCTTCGCCCGCCTGCTCAAGCGCGCTGGGGTCGGCGAGATCGCCAACATCGAAGGCTACCTGTTCCACACCGCCGCCAACCTGCTGCGCGAGCGGGCGAGAAAGGCGGCCCGGCGGCCGGGCGACGCCGCGCTGACCGGCGAGGCCGATTTCGCCGGCGCCGATGAGGAATTCACGCCCGAGCGCATCTTACTGGGCAGGGAAGCCTATGCGCGCATGGTCGAAGCCTTGCAGGAACTGCCGGAGCGGGCGCGGACGATCTTCGTCCTGAACCGCTTCGAGGAACTGTCCGCCGCGGAGATCGCGCGGCGGCTCGGCGTGTCCGTGTCGACCGTCGAGAAGGACATGATGCGCGCCATCGCTCACCTGAAGGCGAGGCTGGCATGACCCGGCCCGCCACGATCCAGACTCCGGAAGAGGGGGCGACCTACTGGGTGGCGCGGCGGCGCCTTGGCCTGATGAGCGCGGCTGACGAGGCGGCGTTCGAGGCGTGGCGGGCCGATCCGGCGAACGCCGAGGCGCTGGCCGATGTCGAGGATGTGGTCGACGAGGTCGGCGCGGTGGCGGCCTTCGCCGAGGTGCGGGCCATGCGCGATGCGGCGCTGGCGGCGGCTCCGCCGAGGCGGCCGGCCTGGCGGGTTTACGGCGCCATGGCGGCGAGCGTGGCCGCACTGGTGCTGGCGGGCGTGTGGGCGGTGAACCTGCCGCAGGCGCCGGCTTCGGAGCCTGTCGCCGCCGTCGCCAAGCAGCGCTACGTCACCGGCGTTGGCGAGCAGCGGACCGTGCGGCTGGAGGACGGCTCGGAGGTGGCGCTGAACACCGCCTCGGTGGTGGAGGTCGCCTATACGCCCGGTCGCCGCGATATCCGGCTGCTGCAGGGTCAGGCGCTGTTTGAGGTGGCGCATAACGCCGAGCGCCCGTTCGTGGTGACGGCGGGCGACCGGGTGGTCACCGCGCTCGGCACCCGCTTCGACGTGCGGCTGGATTCCCACGCGGTGAAGGTCGTGCTGGTCGACGGCCGGGTGAAGGTGGAGCCGTTGCGGCCGGCGGGTCTGGAACGGGTCATTCCGGTGCTCGGCCGCGAGACGCTGGACGCCGGCGAAGCGCTGGTCGCCGATCCGGCCGACGGCGTCGAGGTCGCCACCGCCGACACGGACCAGGCGACCAGCTGGCGCCGCGGCCAGGTGATTTTCCGCGACGACACCATCGCCGCCGCCGTGGCCGAAATGAACCGCTATTCCGATACCCAGCTGGTCATCGACGATCCGCGCATTGCGGACCTCAAAATCAGCGGCGTGTTCGGCGTGACGCGCGAGGCAAACTTCCTGGCCGCGCTGACGTCCTTCTACCCGGTGGAGGCGGTGCGGCGCTCGCCCCGGGTCACCGTACTCACCTGGCGCGAAGAAAATTCGCGCCAGCCATGAGGAGTCGGAAATTCCCGACATCTTTCCCGACAGAAGGGCCGCGCCAATGCGGCCGCAGGGGGGAAGATGATGAGCCGCGGGCAATTCTCTAAATTCAAGATCTGGGCGCTCGCCGGCGCCGCGACGATGGCGCTGGCCGGACCGGCGTGTGCCGAAGAGGCCCGCCGCTTCGAAATCCGCGAACAGAGCCTGGTCGCCGCGCTCGAAGCCTTCGGCAAGCAGGGTGACAAGGAAATCATCTTCAGCCGTTCGGCCGCCCAGGGGCGCGCCACCGAAGGGGTGGTCGGGGATTACGAACCGGCGCAGGCGCTTGCGATGCTGCTCGACGGCAGCGGACTGCAATACCGCCAGGTGAATACCAATACGTTCGTGGTGGAGGCCTCTCAGGCCCCCCAGTCCGGAAGCGCCGCGGGGGACGGCGCTGAGGGCACGGTCGATACGCTGGTCGTCACCGCACAGAAGAAGGAGGAGGACATCCAGGACGTGCCGATCGCGATCTCGGCCTTCACGGAGACCGCGCTTCAGGAACAGAAGATCGAGGGTGGCTTCGACCTGTTGAAGGCGATCCCGAACGTCACCTTCTCGAAGAACAACTTCACCAGCTATAACTTCAGCATTCGCGGCATCGGCACGAAGGCTGTATCGGCGACAACCGACCCCGGCGTAGCGGTGGCCTTCAACAGCAGCGGTTTGATCGTCAACCGGCTGTTCGAGCAGGAATACTTCGATGTCGAGCGGGTCGAAGTCCTGCGCGGCCCCCAAGGCACGCTCTACGGCCGCAACGCCACGTCGGGCGTGATCAACGTCATCTCGGCCAAGCCGGACCTCAATGACTTCAAGGGCTGGTTGAAGGGGGAAGTCGGCAACTATGACGCCAAGCGCGTGTCGGCGATGGTCAACGTGCCGTTGGTGGAAGACAAGCTGGCCCTTCGTCTGGCCGGCGCGCTGACGAGCCGCCAAGGCTATGGCTACAACGAAGTCACCAAGAGCGACGTCGATGGCCGCGACCTGTGGTCGGCGCGTCTGACGCTGGGCTTCGAGCCTTTCGAAAAGCTTCGCGGCAACCTGATCTGGGAGCGCTTCGAGGAAGATGACGAGCGGGCGCGCACCTCAAAGCAGCTCTGCCACACCGATCCGGGGCCGGATGATTTGCCTGGAGCGCCGAACCTGCAGCCCCTTGGCCGCGCCTTGATGAGCCAAGGCTGTATGCCAGGAAGCCTGTATGACCCGGGCGCGTTCAGGGCGCCGAATGGCGACAGCCTCCCGTTCGTGTGGATTCTCAAGGGCTTGGGCTTCCCGGTCATTGACAACGCAAAGGACCCGTACGGCGGCCTCGTGCAATCCACGGACCTGCGGACAATCTCGTCGAAGTTCGACCCGATTTACCGGGCCAAGTCCGACGTGGTCCAGCTCAACGTTGAGTACGACCTCACCCCGAGCCTCACGCTCGTTTCGCAGACCCTGTACAATGAGGATCAAGTTTATTCGACCCAGGACTACAACCGCTTTAACACTCAGAACGTCTTTGCAACAGCGGCGAACGCGTGTCGCTTCCCAGCCACTCACCCTGCTAACGACGGCCTGGGCGCTTGCGCTGGTGGCATCTTCGACGATCCTCAACTTGGACCGTCCGGCGCGATCATCATACAGGATATTTCATCAGGCGAGGCAAAGCAGTTCTCGCAAGAACTTCGAATGCAATCCAATTTCGACGGCGCCATCAACTTTAGCTTGGGCGCAAACTACGTAGATTTCAGCACCGATATTGATTATTATGTATTCAGCAATGCGTTTAATCTTACCGCTGGCGCGGTGGCGGCGGGCACGTACTTTGATTTAAGCCCGTTGGAATCAATTGCCGGTGACGGACATAATTATTACCGAAGTAAGAACCCATACAAGCTAAAATCGACCGCGGCGTTCGGCGAAGTTTACTGGAATGTTTCTGACGCAGTGAAGGTAACTGGCGGACTTCGATACACGACCGATAAAAAGCGGTTCGATGTCTGGGAAACGCAGTTGCTTAACGGCAAGGTGTGCGTATCTGGCGCGACGGGCTGTGGTTCCCGTTTCCAAAAGAACCGGGAGATCAATCAGGAATGGGGTGAGTGGACGGGCCGGCTGACTGTGGACTGGCAACCTGAGCTGTCGTTCACCGACCAGACGCTCCTCTATGCGACCTATTCCCATGGTTATAAGGCTGGTGGGGCGAACCCGCCCAACATGGGCCCCGTCAACCTTGGGAGCCTGCCGGGATCTCAAGGCGCCATTCCCGTTCCGCCAAATATCCTCCATCCGGCGACGTTCGATCCGGAATTTGTCGATGCTTTTGAGATCGGAACCAAGAACGTGTTGTTCGGCGGCGGCCTGATCTTCAACGCGACAGCTTTCTACTATGATTACGAGGGGTACCAGGTTTCCCAGATTATTGATCGAATGGCGCTCAACGATAACTATGACGCCACTGTGTGGGGGCTGGAGTTCGAAAGCGTATGGTCACCTACCCATAACCTCCGGTTCAACGCCAACCTGGGTTATCTGGACACCGAGATAAAGGACGGCCAGTCGTCGGTCGACGTCATGAACCGGACTTACGGGCACGAAGACGAATGGGTCGTGCTGAAGAATTGGGTTCAGTTCCCGTCCAATTGCATTGTGCCCCGGGAGTTCGCGGGAGATGTCGTGGCGTTTTCGCGGATGATTGGCTGGGAAGGCTTGGGCTTTACCGACCCTGTTTTCGAAGACAGGGGTCTCCTTTGGGGCTTCTTCGACTCGCCCTGCGTCGGCATGTACTCGCCCAATCCGCGAACTTATGACGTATTTTACGGCAACCTTTTCTCGCAAATCACCGGCATCGAATACGACCCGTTCGAGGACACGCCCATCAACCGCGAGACGCACAACGGCCAGGGCTTCGCCACCCCGCTCGGTGGCAAGGAACTGCCAAACGCGCCGCACTGGACGATGAACGTGGGCGCCCAGTACGTCTTCGATTTCCTGGAAGGCTGGCGCGGCACGGTTCGGGCCGACGCCTACTGGCAATCGCAGTCGTGGGCGCGGGTCTACAACGCCGACCCGTATGACAAGCTGCACGGCTGGTACAACGCCAACCTGTCGGTATGGGTCGAGAACGGCGACGGGCTGAAGATCGAACTGTACGCCAAGAATATCCTCGACGACGACCCGATCACCGACGCCTTCCTGAACTCGGACGACAGCGGTCTGACGACCAACGTCTTCGTGCTCGATCCGCGCCTTGTCGGCCTGTCGATCAAGAAGGAGTTCTAGCCCGGGTTTCGGTCCCCTTCGAAACCGGACGACTGGGCGGCGGGTCTGACCTGCCGCCCTTTCCTTTACTCGAACGGCGTGTGCAGGCGGCCGTCGCGTTCGTCGAGGCGGCGGCGGATATCGGCGTGGGCGGTGGCGTCGAGCTTGTGGCCGCTGATCAGCCAGGCGGTGACGAGGCCGAGAGCGGCGGGGACGACGGCGAACATCAGTTTCAGGGTCAGCAGGGCGTCGGCGGAATTGCGCTCGGCCAGCGCCGGCTCGAACCCGGCGGCGTGGAGGGCGGAAAGGCCGATGCCGACGGCGGCGGCCGAGCCGATCTTCACCGAGCCGGTGAGCAGCGAGAACAGCAGGCCCGTGCGGTCGACGCCGCTCGCCAGCCGCTCCTCGTCGCCGAGGTCGGCCATCATGGCGCGCAGCAGGGCCGGGCCGGCGGTGAAGGGCAGGCCGGCCAGGAACATGGTGATGACGCCGACAGCGAGTCCGTGCGGCACGAGGAGGATCCCGGCCTGGGCGACGGCGTAGAGGAAACCCGCCACCATCAGCGCCTTGTGCTTGCTCATCCGTCGCGCCAGCCGCGTCCAGATCGGCGCGCCGGCGAGCGCGCCGACGAAATAGACGAGCAGCAAGAGGCCCGCCGGGCCGCGGTCGTAGCCCCGCAGCGCATCGAAGTAGAAGAAGAACAGCGAACCGGCGACCGCCGGACCCGTGCCCCACGCGATGTCGGCGAGCAGCACGCGCAGGACCGAGCGACGCTTCAGCAGTTCCCAGTAGTGGCGCAGCCTTGGCGGGTGCGCGTGCGGCTTCGCCTCCGGCTCGGGCGTGGCGAAGAGGGCCAGCAGGATTGTCGGGGGGATCAGCGCGATGACGAACCAGCCCATGGCCTGAACGCTGGCCGCATGGCTGAAGTCGAAACCGAGCCGCAGGATCGGCGGCAGGGCCAGCACCGCCAGCAAGCCGATCACCGTGAAGCCCATGCCCCAGCCGTAGACCTTCGAGCGCTGGTCATAGGCGGGCGCGGCGGCCGCGGCCCAGGCCATGTGGCCTAGCTGGGCCATCGACTGGCCGACGAAGGCCGCGATCAGCCAGAACAGCAGGTAGCCGCCTGTCGCGCCCGGCTGCGCCATAAACAGCATCCAGGCCGCGACCATGGCGATCGGCGCGCCGGCCACGAACCATGGCCGGAAGCGGCCGAAGCGCGTGTTGGTGTGGTCCATGGCGAAGCCCAGCGCGGGGTCGAACCACAGGTCGAACAGGCGCACGGCCGCGAACACGAAGGCCAGCACCGCCAGGTCGATGCCCAGGTGGGTCGCGTAGTAGTCGGGCAGATAGACCGTCACCGGCAGCAGCAATGCCGCCAGCGGAATGGAAGGGCTGGAGAAGGCCGCCAGCCGCCAGCCGCGAAGCTCGCCAGGTCGCGCGGGGACCGCAGCCGGCCCAAGGCCCACACTCACCATGACGCGTCCCCTCTTATCGTTGGGCCCACGCTGACACCGGGCAAGGCGGGTGGCAATCGCCGGGCTTGCCGCGCTTGAAGCTCCGGCTTACGCATCCGCAGATGATCCCCAACGTCGGCCCTTCCATGGACTTCGGCCTCGGCGAAACCGCCGACGCCATCCGCGAGACAACCGCCCGCTTCGCGCAGGAACAGATCGCGCCGCTCGCCGCCGAAATCGACGAGACCAACAAATTCCCGCGCGAGCTGTGGCCCGAGATGGGCGCGCTCGGCCTGCACGGCGTCACGGTGGAGGAGGAGTGGGGCGGGCTTGGGCTCGGCTACCTCGAGCATGTGGTGGCGATGGAGGAGGTGTCCCGCGCCTCGGCGTCCATCGGGCTCAGCTACGGGGCGCACTCGAACCTGTGCGTGAACCAGATCCGCCGCTGGGCCTCGCCGGAGCAGAAGAAGA
Organism: uncultured Caulobacteraceae bacterium; assembly: GCA_946482375.1. The sequence goes on from CAMLRH010000118.1 coordinate 7,940, forward strand.
AGTACCTGCCCGGTCTGATCAGCGGCGAGCACGTCGGCGCGCTGGCGATGAGCGAAGCCGGCTCGGGCTCCGA
>CAMLRH010000119.1 GCA_946482375.1 uncultured Caulobacteraceae bacterium
TGGTGGACGAGCTGCTTCTTCTCGCCGCGCTTGGGCAGGCAGATCTCCACCTTGCGGCCGGCCTTGATGCAGAAGGCTTCCTGCAAGAGGCCGCAGTCGGTCGGCTCGACGTTGACGAGGATCAGCCTGGGGATCGGCTTGTCCTCGTAGAACTGGCCGAGGAAGGCGGACATGATCTCGGCGTTCTCATCGCCCGCCTCGGCCATGGTGGCGATGCGCGGGAAGTAGGCGCGGTTGCCCCAGTTCTGGCCCGCGCGGAAGAAGAAGACCTGCACGCAGGCCTGCCCGCCTTCCGAATGCAGGGCGAAGACGTCGGCCTCGTCCACCGTCTCCGGATTAACCTGGGTTTCCTGCGCCACCGACGACAGCGCACGGATGCGGTCGCGCAATCGGGCCGCACGCTCGAACTCCAGATCGTCGGAGGCGGCCTGCATCTCGGAGGCCATGCGGGCCATGACCGCCCGGCTCTTGCCGCGCAGGAAGGCCTCGGACTCTTCGACGAGCTTGGCGTAGTCGTCGAGGCCGATCAGGCCGGTGCAAGGCGCCGAGCACCGGCGGATCTGGTGCAGCATGCAGGGGCGGGTTCTCGTTTCGTAGACGCTGTCCGAACACGACCGCAGCAGGAAGGCCTTCTGCAGCGTGTTCAGCGTCCGGTTCACGGCCCAGGCCGAGGCGAACGGGCCGAAGTAGTCGCCCTTGATGGTGTGGGCCCCACGGTGCTTTCGGAGCTGCGGGGCGGCGTGGTCGCGGCGAATGACGATTTCGGGGAAGGACTTGTCGTCGCGCAGCAGGACGTTGAAGCGGGGCTTCAGCTGCTTGATCAGGTTGATCTCGAGCAGCAGGGCGTCGGTTTCGGTGCGGGTGGTGATGAACTCCATCGACCGCGTCGCCGCCACCATGTGGGCGATGCGGTTGGTGTGGAAGCGGCCTTGCGCGTACTGGACCACCCGCTTCTTCAGCGAGCGGGCCTTGCCGACGTAGAGGGCCTCGCCGTCCTCGCCGATCATCCGGTAGACGCCCGGCGCGTCGGGCAGCCGCTTCACCTCGTCGCGGATCAGGTCCGCGCCTTTCAGCCTGTTTTCGCTTTCGATTTCCACCCGCCCGATATAGGCGATCCCACGCGTCGGCGTCAGCCGGAACCGGGGGGAAGCGCAAGCGTTGCCGTAGCTTCAGTCGGGGAACCCGGTGGTCGATTTCAAGGCTCTCTTCGAGAACCTGCCCAGCCCGTACATGGTGGTCGACCGCGACCTCCGGTACGTGGCCATGAACCGCGCCTACGAGGACGCCACGCGGATGCCCCGCGAGCGGGCGATCGGGCGCAACCTCTTTGAGCTCTTCCCAGACGCCACCAGCGGCCAGCGGCTGCTGAAATCGCTCGACCACGTCTTCGAGACCGGCGAGCCGCACACGCTGGCCTTCATCCCCTACCACGTGCCCCGTTCGAAGGACGCCGGCGGGGGCACGGAACTGCGCTACTGGACCGCCGTCCACACGCCGCTGAAGGACGACAGCGGGCGGGTGAAGTACGTCCTGCAGAACACCAACGACGTCACCGAGCTGCGCCGGCTGCGCGACGCCGCCACCCCGAGCGGCACGGCTCTGCTGGCCCGCGCCCAGGAGGTCGAGGAGGCCCACCGGCGGCTGGCCGAGGAGAGCGCCCAGTTCCGCCAGCTCTTCATGCAGGCCCCCGGCTTCATCGCCATCCTGACCGAGCCGGCCCACATCTTCGCCTTCTGCAACAAGGCCTACCACCAGCTCATCGGTCACCGCGACGTGCTGGGCAAACCCATGCGCGAGGCCCTGCCCGAGGTCGAGAATCAGGGCTTCGTCGACCTGCTCGACCAGGTCTACCGCTCGGGCGAGGCCTTCGTCGGCACCGGCGTTTCAGTCCGCCTGCAGCGTAGCCCCGACGCGGAGCCCGAGGAGAGGTTCGTCGACTTCGTCTATCAGCCGATCCGCGACGCCGCCGGAAACGTCAGCGGCATCTTCGTCGAGGGCAGCGACGTCACCGACCGCATCCGCGCCCAGCGCCAGCAGCGGCTGCTGCTCGACGAGCTGAACCATCGGGTCAAGAACACGCTGGCCAACGTGCAGGCCATCGCCGCCCAGACCCTGCGCGCCACTTCCGACCCGGCCGCCTTCCGCACCGCCTTCGAGGCGCGGCTGATGGCGCTGTCGGCGACGCACAACCTGCTCACCGCCTCCACCTGGACCGGCGCCGACCTGCAGGAGGTCCTGCTGATCGAGCTGGAGCCGCACGGCACGGAACACTACCGCTTCCAGGGCCCAGCGGTGCGGCTGTCGGCGCAGGAGGCGCTGACCTTTGGCCTGGTCTTCCACGAGCTGGCCACCAACGCCGCCAAGTACGGGGCGCTGTCCTCGCCCGACGGCTGCGTCCAGGTCCGCTGGGAGGTCGAGGAGGCCGGCGACCAACGGCGCCTGAAACTCGAATGGGCCGAGCACGGCGGCCCGCCGATCGCCGCCGCGCCCGAGCGCAAGGGCTTCGGCTCACGGCTGATCGAGCGGTCGGTGCGCAGCGACCTCGGCGGGAAGGCCGAACTCGCCTACGAGCCGAAGGGCGTGGTCTGCCGCATCGACATTCGCCTGTTCGGGCCGTCGCCGAGCCTTCCTGACTGACTCATTCAACGACGGTTCAGGTTAACGGTCGAAAGCTGCAGGGGAAGGAGTGTCTCCCCCATGCGTAAAGTTCTCACCGCTTCCATCGCCGCCGTGACCGCCCTGAGCGCGGTGGCCTTTTCCACCTCCGCGGCGGCCCAGTCGCGCTATTACGACCGTGACGACGACAACAACGAAGTCGGCGCGGCGATCATCGGCGGCGTCCTCGGCTTCGTCCTGGGCTCGGCCGTCAGCTCCAGCTCGAACCGCAGCCGCTATGGCTCGTCGTACGGTTACGGCTCATCGCCCTACTACGGCGGTTCGTACGGTTCGCCGTATGGCTACGGGTACGGAAGCAGCAGCCCTTACTACGGCGGGTCCTACGGTTATGGATCGTCGTCGCCCTACTACGGCGGATCCTATGGCTACGGCAGCCCGTACTACGGCGGCTCGTACGGCGGGTACGGCTACAACAACTACGGCTACAACTGCCGCACCCAGCGGGTCTACGACCGCTACTACGGCCGCTACGTGACGCGGCAGGTCTGCTAGTCGCCCTCCCTTCCCCCTCGAGGGGGGAAGGGCTGGGGATGGGGGTGTGGCCCCAACGTTAAAGTTGAAGCGCCGGTTGGCTCAGAGCCTTCCGGCGCTTTTCGTTTCAGCGCAGCAGCCACACCCTCCACCCTGCCCTCCTCCCCTCGAGGGAGGAGGGTTATTTTCGAAGCTCCACGATATCGAGCTCGCTCTCGACCATCGGCCAGGGGAGGACCAGCCGCCAGTGCTGGTCGCCGATGCGTTCGAGGACGCCGATCTGGTCGCGCTGGCGGTCCTCGCCGTACCTGGTGGCCTCCTTCTGGTCGAGGCCCCAGGCCTGGCCGCCGAGGTAGATGAGGCGCCGCTCGTTCTCGCCCGACGGATAGAACTTGCCGACGCCGCGCTGGCTGCCGGTCAGCTTCTCGAAGGTGAGGTCGCCGCCGGGCGTCAGTTCGATGCGGCAGCGGAACCAGTCGTAGGCGATGAGGCCAAGGTCGCCCATCTTGATGGTGCGGCAGCGGTAGACGCCGGGCGCCGGGTGCGGGTTGGCGAGCGCGCGGGTTTTCGGGTCCACCGCGGGGCCAAGCTTCTCCAGCTCCTCCGTTCCGCCCTTGCTGACGGTCGCCAGCGCCTCCGACCAGGCGGCGTCGAGGCGTTGCAGCCGGTCGGCGTCGCCGGCCTTGGCGTACTTGCGCCAGTCGTCGGAGGCCTGCTCCTCCGGCGGCGTCGTGGTCCCGCCGGGCTGGTTGGTCGCCGCGTCGTTGGCGGCGGGCGGCAGCGCGGTCGCCGGCGGCTGCAGCCGCGGTTCGGTCTCGTTGGCCGGGACTTGCGAGGGCGCCTCCTGCTGACAGGCGGCCAGTGCGAGCGCGGCGAGAAGGGCTGTGCGTTTCATGCTCCAGCTAACGCGGCAGCACCGGATTGGCGCCAACGCCGGACGGGAACCCACCCCCTCGATTTTTCGGCCTCCGTGTGCTATATGAGTCAGATCGAATAACGCCCGCGGTTCGGTTGCTCTCCGCGCTTGCTCTTCGGATCGAGTCCCGAGCTTACCTGGATACCACCCGCTATTTTGATCTCGTGTCCCATCCGGGGCGCGACAACCTACGCCTCGAAAGACACGCCAGCCCGATCTTCATGCCATGACCACCTCGACGATAGAACGAGCCTACCAGCTCGCCCGCAGCGGCGCCGCCCCCGACACCCGAGCCCTGAAGCAGATGCTGAAGGCGGAAGGGTGCCGCGCCGTCGACGCCCTCCTCTCCCCGCGCTCGATCCTCGGACACCTCGAGGCGATCTGCGCGGCGACCTACTCGGCCCACGAGCCGACCCTCTAAAAGGATACGAATGTACAATATTCCCGGCGGCGATTTTTCCGATCGCCTGAAGACCCAGGCTGAGGCGCGCAAGGCGCTCCTGGCCAAGTTCCAACCCAAGCCCACCGTGACCGCCGGCGAACAGCCGGACCGCGCCGCCGAGCGCGCGGCTGAGCTGGAGCGCGTCCGCGCCGAGCGCCGGGCCGCCAAGGAAGCCAAGGCGCAGGCCGTGGCCGATGCGGCCAGGGCCGAGCAGGAGGCCATCGACGCGGCGGCCGCCCTGGAGCTCGAAGCCAAGCGCGGCCAGCGCAAGGAGCGCAAGGCGCTGACCAAGGCCGAACAGAAGGCCAAGCGCGACGCCCGCTACGCGGCGCGGAAGGCGCGGCACTAGTCCGCCGCGCGCCGGCGAGAATCTCGTCGGCGTTCTCCGGCCGACCGCCATCGACCTGGCTCCAGTCGATCTTGTAGCCCTGCCTCTCCAGCCGCAGCAGCACGCGAAGGCCGGTCAGCAACGCCCGTTCGCGCCATTTGGCCAGCGCCTTGTCGGACATCGCCGCGCGGGGGCGTTTCCTGCGGGGTTTCATAGCACCGTCATCCTCGGGCTTGTCCCGAGGACCCAGAAACGCGGGCGGTCGGGAGGGTTGGCGTGGCGCCCTCAGCGGCCACCTTGCGAAGCGCCTCGATTCTGGGTCCTGGGCACAAGGCCCAGGATGACGGGCGAGAGAAGGCGCGCTCACCGCCTGTCGGCGTGAGGTGATGGGAGGGACCGCGGAGCGCCGGGCCTTCGCCCGGTGACCGATAGGGTATGTGTTTCGGCGAAGGTCGAACGCTCCGCGCAGCCGTTTTCCGCCAGCGTCCGGCAGGCAGCCGTCTTAGGGCTTACCCGGACCTCCCGCGGTGAGGCGGGAGCAACGCCGCTCGGCTCGCACCGGATACGACGCCACGCCGGCGATGGGCGGGCCGTCCCAGCGGACGGTCCCCGGACCCGGCGGGTGTACGCCCCGCCGCTTTCCCGCGCGCTCCCGCACGGTTTCCCATTCGACCACAACCCCACCGCAACGTGACGCTGGCCGCGCGCCCTCCCCTGCGATGGGGATGAGGTGAGTATGGGGTGGATGGTGAGGCGGGGATAAGTTGGGGTAGGTTCGCAGACGATCCGTTGCAGTCATCGGCCTTCAGGCGTGTCCCGCACGGTCCCAGGAGTCACGTCAACCTTGTTAGACGCAAGAGACGCCCCGCAAAGGGAAGCGTATCAAATCTAGTCACGGTGTGTTTTGTGCGATTGGGAGCGGTCTGATCGACGATTACAAGATAATCGAACAGGCGTTGACAGTCGTTCTTTACAATAGCCGACCAAAGGCTGCCATCATCCACCGAAGTGAGCTGAAGCGTGGTTGATTTGGTGACTTCGCTGTATTTTGCCTGAGTGACTATGGCCAACAACAGACGGGTGCGTAGAAGGCGCTCTTTGTTTGGTGGAAGCGACACCAACGCGGGGCTTAGGCCAGCTCTGACTTCCTCCGGGTACATGCATCTGTGCTTGTTCCACGGATACCCGGGTGGCGGATCAATCCAAACACACCCCCCATTGTGACGGATGAAGAGAACGTCTTCACCGCAATGCCGGCAGCGTGTTTTGGAACAGCTTGATTCCGTCGTTGCAGGACGTCCTCGCTCCAAAACGCCGGGTCGACGCGCGCCGCAAGCACCGAAAAGGTGAATAAAAATTGGGCCGGAGCGGCCGGGGACGTGGCGAAACTCGCCCTCCCCACCACACTCTCTGCAGCGTTCCATTCGCTTCCTCTCTGGCGGCGGGGATTTTTACCCGACGTTGGGCATGGGCCGGTACCCTTTGAGCGTCAGCCTCATTACGTTTTCCGCGCCAACCCTTACTGTCGCCTTTTCCCATCGCGACATTAGAAGATCCGTGCACCTTCGGGCGGCCGATCCTCGGCATGTGGCGCTCTTCGGAGCGCTCCTCTACCACCGTCATCGTCGGACCTGTTCCGACGACCCATGCGTGGTGAGCCATCCAGAAAGCGCGGTGTTCATGGGTCCTCGGGACAAGCCCGAGGATGACAGGGAATGGGTTGGCGGTCGCCGTTTAAAGCCCTTCGCCCTGGATGGGGGAAGGGAGAGGGTTAGTGCACCTTCGCCCGGCCGATCTCCAACCCGTCGTTACCGGCCGTCACCGCGATAACCGCCCCATCCTCGACCTCGCCCGCCAGCAGCTTGCGCGCAATCGGGTCGACCAGTTCCTTCTGGATGACGCGCTTCAGCGGCCGCGCGCCATAGACGGGGTCGTAGCCGCGTTCGCCTAGCCAGTGGAGGGCGGCGGGGTCGAGGGAGAGGGTCATGCGGCGGTCGGCGAGGAGCTTTTCGACGCGTTCCAGCTGGATCTTGACGATGTCGTCCATCTCGCCGCGGCCCAGCCGCTTGAAGAGGATGATCTCGTCGATGCGGTTGAGGAACTCGGGGCGGAAGCTGCGGCGGACGACGTCCATGACCTGCGGGCGGACGGCCTCGACGTCTTCGTCCTCGCCCTGGGCGGCCAGGTACTCGGCGCCCATGTTCGAGGTCATGATGATGAGCGTGTTGCGGAAGTCGACCGTGCGGCCCTGGCCGTCGGTCAGGCGGCCGTCGTCGAGCACCTGCAAGAGCACGTTGAAGACGTCGGGGTGGGCCTTTTCGACCTCGTCGAACAGCACGACCTGATAGGGCCGCCGACGCACGCTTTCGGTCAGCGCCCCGCCCTCGTCGTAACCGACGTAGCCAGGCGGCGCGCCGATCATCCGGCTGACCGAGTGCTTTTCCATGTACTCGCTCATGTCGAGGCGGGTGATGGCGTGCTCGTCGGCGAACAGGAACTCGGCCAGCGCCTTGGTCAGCTCGGTCTTGCCGACGCCCGTGGGGCCGAGGAACAGGAAGGAGCCGATCGGGCGGGCGGGGTCCTGCAGGCCGGCGCGGGCGCGGCGCACGGCGTCGGAGACGGCGAGGAGCGCCTCCTCCTGGCCGACGACGCGGGCGCGCAGCTGGTCTTCCATCTTGAGCAGCTTCTCGCGCTCGCCTTCCAGCATCTTTTCGACCGGCACGCCGGTCCAGCGGGAGACGACGGCGGCGATCTGTTCGGCGTCGACGACCTCGGGGCTGAGGGCCTCGGCGTTGTCCTGCCTGGAGTCCTCCTCGGCGATGCGGGCCTCCAGCGGCGGGATCTCGCCGTAGGCGATCTCGCTGGCGCGTTGCAGGTCGCCGCGGCGCTGGGCGGCGACGAGGTCGGCGCGCAGGCGCTCCAGCGCCTCGCGGGCCTGGGCGGCGGAGGAGACCTTCTCCTTCTCCGCGCGCCAGCGGGCGGTCATACCGGCCGACTCTTCCTCGAGGTTGACCAGTTCCTCCTCCAGCTTTTCGAGGCGGGCTTTCGAGGCGGCGTCGGTTTCCTTCTTCAGGGCCTCGCGCTCGATCTTCAGCTGGACGACGCGGCGGTCGATCTCGTCCAGTTCCTCGGGCTTGG
>CAMLRH010000120.1 GCA_946482375.1 uncultured Caulobacteraceae bacterium
TCGACGCGGGCGGCGCCAACGGGACGGGTCCAAACCTCTACGGCACGCTCGGGAAGAAGCCTGGCACTCACGCGGGCTACAGCTACTCCCCGGCCATGCTCGAGCACGGCAACGCGGTCGGCAAGTGGGACTACGAGGACCTCAGCGAGTTCCTGAAGGCGCCGCAAAAGCACGTCCCAGGCACCAAGATGACCTTCGTCGGCCTCAAGAAGGCCGAAGACCGCATCGCGATGATCGCCTACCTGCACAGCCTCGGCTCGTCGCTGCCGTTCCCGGCCCCGAATCCGGCCGCCGCGGCGGCTCCGGCCGAAGGCGAGGCCCCGGCCGCTGAAGGCGCGCCGGCGGCCGAGGAAGCCCCGGCTCCCGCCGCCGAAGCCGCCCACTAGGGCACTGGAATCTCCCTCCCCTTCATGGGGAGGGTGGCAGCCGAAGGCTGACGGGTGGGGCTGTATCGAAACTCCCCCACCCGACGGCTGCGCCGTCTTCCCTCCCCATGAAGGGAGGGAGATCAGATGCGCCGATATCCCGTCGGCTCTCCGGCCCCCGCCGCGCGGATGCGTTCAATCGCCTGATCCAGCGGTTCACGCACCACCATCATGTGATGGGCGTTAGCGTGGACGATGGCGTTGTCGCCGGTGACGATGGCGACGTGGCCCTTCCAGAAGACCAGGTCGCCGCGTTCGAGGGCGTTAGCCTCGACGGGTGAACCCAATTCGGCCTGCTGGTCGCTGTCGCGCGGACACGCTTTGGCGCAGGCGTAGAGCGCCTGCTGCACCAGCCCCGAGCAGTCGAGACCGAGGCTCTCGCGGCCGCCCCACTGGTAAGGCGCGCCAAGAAAGCGCTCGGCGACCTCGGCGGGGTCGCTCTGGCCGACGCCGATGGGCGCCAGATGCTCCTCGACGAACCAGCCGGTCCCGGCGCCCTTGGCGAAGCGGCCCTCACGCGCCTCGACGGCGACCAGCGCGTTCATGGAATAGAGGCCGCGCGGCGCCGACTTGATGTTCGGCTCGCTGAAGGCGTAGGTCCGCAGCGCGCTGACCCAGTGGGTCGTTTCCGTCCGCTCGACGCCCAGCGCGACCGTCTCGACGAAGCCGACATAGCCGTCACGCCGGGCCTGGCCGAAGGCCCAGCCGTTCGTCTCCTCGAGGACGTCGAACAGCTCGCCGAACAGCAGCTGGTCCATCTGCTCGGAGGCAGCCTTCGGCTCGCGACGGATTGCGGCGGAAGGGACGACAAGCTGGCGGGTCTTCGGCTCGATGTAGGTCGCGGCCGGAACCAGGCCCTCCAGCCCGATCGAGGCGCGACCGTCGCGGATCAGGGTTAGGCGCGGATCAAGCATCATGCGAACCGCGCCTTGAGCATGGCGTAGAGCGCCCGGATCGCCTGCGCCTCGGCGCCCGCTGGGTGGCCCGGCCGCGGCTTCGGATTCCAGGCGAAGATGTCGAGGTGGACCCACGAACCGCTCGACGGCGCGAACCGCTGCAGGAAGAGCGCCGCCGTCACCGATCCCGCCTGCGCCCAGTTGTCCGGGTCGTTCTTCACGTCGGCGATGTCGCCGTCCAGCGCGTCCTCGTAGCCGGCCCACAGCGGCATTCGCCACAGGGGATCGGCGACCTCGCGCGAGGCCGCCTCGATCTCGCCGGCCAGTGTGTCGTCGGGCGTGTAGAAGGGGATCACCTGCGGCCCCAGCGCCACCCGCGCGGCGCCGGTGAGGGTGGCGAGGTCGATGGTCAGCGCCGGCTGCAGTTCGCCGGCCCGCGTCAGCGCGTCGGCCAGGATCAGGCGGCCCTCGGCGTCGGTGTTGCCGACCTCGATGGTCAGCCCCTTGCGCGAGGCCAGCACGTCGCCCGGCCGCATGGCGTCGCCGCCGATGGCGTTCTCGACCACGGGTGTGAGCACGACGAGCCGGACCGGCAGCTTCGCGGCCATCACCATGCGGCCGAGCGCCAGCGCGTGCGCCGCGCCGCCCATGTCCTTCTTCATCAGCCGCATGCCGGCCGACGGCTTGATGTCGAGACCGCCGGTGTCGAACACGACGCCCTTGCCGACGATGGCGACGAGCGGGCCACGCTCGCCCCATGCAATCTCGATCATCCGCGGCGCGCGGTCGGCGTGCGCTGCGCGGCCGACCGCGTGGATGGCTGGATAGTTGGCTTCCAGCAGGTCGTCGCCGGTCACCACGGAAATCGTGGCGCCGTGCTGTTCGGCGATCTCGCGAGCGATGGTCTCGATCTGGCGGGGGCCAAGTTCGTTGGCCGGAGTGTTGACCATGTCGCGGGCCAACGCGCAGGCGTGCGCCACGGCGTGAACCTCGTCGAGGTCGACACCGTCGGCGACCAGGCGCGGGTAAGCGTCGCGCTTCTTCTTGTAGCGGTCGAAGCGATAGGTTCCGATGGCGAAGGCCAGCGCCACTTGGTCGGCTGCCAGGCCCTCTGGCGCGGCAGCGAGGCGATAGTCGCCGGCCGGCAGCTTCGCGGACAGGGCGCGGAAGGCCATGGCGTCGGGGGCCTCACCGAGGCCAAACAGCACCGTGGCGACGCGGCCGTCGGACCCGGGAACGACCAGCACCTGTCCGGCCTTGGCCTTGAACTCGGACAGCTCGGCGAAGCCGCGCACGAATTCCGGCGCGCGCTCCAGCACCTTCGTCAGCGTCGCCGGCGTGACCGCCTCGACGGGTATGACGGGGCCGGAAGGGGAAGAGACGATGGGCTCGGTCATGGCTTCATCTGTGGCATGACCCGAGGGTCGGCAAAAGCCTCAGCCGCCCAGGCCCGCGACGAGCGGGCTTTGCGGCAGCATGGCGAGCGCGCCGACGGCGATGGCGAGGCCATAGGGGGCGTCCGAGGCCTCGACCAGCCGGCCCACCCAGGCCGGGCCGCGCTGAAGGTGCGGACGCAGCAGGTTGGAACGCATTTGCATCAGGATGAGCGCCAGCACGCCCCCGGCCAGCGCCGTCGCCAGCAGGAAGGGCAGCACTGTCGGCCAGCCCATCCATAGCGCGCAGCCGGCCAGCATCTTGGCGTCGCCGCCGCCCATCCAGTTGGCGTGGAACATCCCAAGGCCAACGAGCAGCACGCAGGCGCCGACGGCCGTAGCCACCCCGATGGCGCCAAGCGAGGCGCCCGCAGCGAGCGCGGCCGGGTAGAAGGCCGCCGCGATCGCGATCGACAGCCAGTTGGGGATGGTGAAACTCGTCACGTCCTTCAGCGCCGCCGTGACGACCAGCAGCGGGAAGGCGGCGATGAGGATGACGGCCAGGACGGTCATGCGGGCGGAGGATGCGTCGAGCGGATGAACCAATCGTTGCGGCAAAGAAGAAGGGCCGGGGATCGCTCCCCGGCCCTTCGCCTACAGCGTTAGACGCTGACCTTAGGTGTTAGCTTCGGTCAGCTCGTCGTCGATCGTCTGGAAGGTGGTGTTCAGCGTGCCACCGATGGCCGTGACGGCCGCGATGATGACAACGGCGATGAGCGCGACGATCAGGCCATACTCGATGGCGGTGGCGCCGGACTCGTCCTTCAGAAAGCGAGCGAACTTGGTCATCTGGATCTCCTGAGTTTCAGCAAGCAGGCGGTTGCGGGATCAAGCCATTCACTCCGGCCTGCTCGCCCCCGAACACGTGAGGACTTTTCGCTCACCTCGCTTAATGCTGAGTAAACAAGAAAGTGGTCGTGTTTTGCTTATGGTTTACTTATTTTTACTATTAGGATTCGTTAACCATAAGCCTCGCTTAGAAGGAATTTCCCGTTACGGGACAAAGCTTTGCTGTAGGACAGAGAACAGCTTCACGGTGGAACCCTGAGGAATTTCAACACCGTCCAGCCGCGCCACAGGCCGGGTGAGTATCAAACTGTTAGTCACGAAAATTGCGTCGGCGGCCGATAATTCTTCCCTGCCGGCCGCTGTTTCCACCGAGACGAGTCCCACCGAAGAGGCCGCGGCCAGCACCTTCGCCCGTGCGATCCCGGGCAAAACGCCGCACCCCAGCGCCGGTGTGAACAACGCCGACCCCCTGATCCAGAAGATGTTGGCGGCCGACGCGCAGGCGACCTCGCCGCGATTGTTGAGCATCAGCGCCTCATCGGCGCCGGCCGCCTTCGCCTCCGCGCGAGCCAGCACGTTGTCGAGATAGGCCAGCGTCTTCAGCTCCGACGCTGGTGAGCCTTCGTTGCGCCGGATCGTTGCCGTAACGAGCGTGGCCGGGGTCTCCGGCCTTGGCGCGGGCGCGGCCTTCGCCAGCAGGCGCGGCTCGGGCCGGTCAGGCCGTTCGAGGCCCCTGCCCCCCGAACCGGCGGTCAGGGTCAACCGCCGCGCGGCCCCGAACCGCCCTTGCGGCCTCCTCGCACAGCCGTGCCGCTTCGGCGAGGTCCGGCGCCGGCAACCCCAGCGCCGCGCAGCCCTCCGCCAGTCGTTGCAGGTGCTCCTCCAGCCAGACCAGCTCGCCATCCAGCGAGAGGATGGTCTCGAACAACCCGTCGCCGAGCGTCAGGCCGCGATCATCGTTAGGGATCATGCCAGCGGCTCCGTCAGCGCGCGGCGCAGGGCGGCGATCTTGGCCTCGGTCTCCTCGCGCTCTAGGACGGGTTCGCTGTCAGCGACAATGCCCGCGCCCGCCGGTGCTTCGAAACGCCAGCCGTCGTTGTCCTCCACCAGCCCGACGGTGCGGATGAGCACGCTGGAGTCGAACGCGCCGTCCGCCCCGGCCCAGAACATCGAACCGCAGTAGGGCCCGCGCGGGGGCTCGTAGTCCGCGATGACCTTCATCGCCTGCACCTTGGGCGCGCCGGTGATCGAGCCGGGCGGGAAGGCCGCCCGCAGGAGATCAACAGCCGTCATGCCGGGCGCCAGCCTCCCCGTCACCGTCGAGACCAGGTGATGGACGTTCGGGAAGGTCTCCACCCGGAACAGCTCGGGCGTCGCCACCGCCCCCGCCGGACAGACGCGCGACAGGTCATTCCTCATCAGGTCGACAATCATCAGATTCTCGGCCCGGTCCTTGGCGCTGGCGGCCAACTCGGCGGCCAGCGCCGCATCCTCCGCCGCCGTGCGGCCACGCGGCCGGGTGCCCTTAATCGGACGCGTCTCGACGGTGAGTTCGTCGCCCGAACCGATGCTCAGGAACCGCTCGGGCGAGTTGGACACCACCGCCCTCCCCGGCAGCCGCAGGTACGCCGCGAACGGAGCCGGCGCGGTGCCCGCCAGCCGCGCCAGCACGTCGAAGGGTGTCACGCCGTCCGCCAACCGTCCGGCCCAGCGCCGGGCGATGTTGGCCTGAAATATCTCGCCGTCGGCGATCCGCCCCACGACATCTGAGACGGCGGCTTCATAGTCGGCGGCCGGCGCTGCGGCTTCGAATCCAGTGGAAAGCGCCCCGCCCGCTCCAATCCGCTCCGGCGCATCCAGCCAACCGGCGGCCTCCTCGGCGCGAGCTTGCGCATCCTCGCCCCGCCCCACGGCCAGAACCTCGCGACGCTCATGATCGAAGGCGAGCAGCGCCGGGTAGCGGGCCGCCGCGAGGTCCGGCCAATCCGGATGGCGCTTCAGCCCCACCGCCTCGACCCGGTCGCCGAGCTCGTAACAGGCCAGCCCCGCGACGCCGCCCTGGAACGGCGGACCGTCCGGATGGCGTTCCAGCTTCGGCCCGATCAGCGCCGCCAGCGCATCGAAGCTCGCGTCCTCCAGCACCGCGTCCGGTGCGCGCAGCAGGTACGACCACCGCGCCCTCGGCCCCTCGCCGCCAGACAGGAAGGCGCAAGCCCACGATTCGTCGGCAAAGGCGGACAGCACCTCCGCCGGCTCCCGCCACGCTCTCTTTATAAGGGCGACCGCGCGCATGGCGGCCTGATAGCACCGTTAGTGCGTCTCTGGAGCAGCCCGTCCGCCACCACGCACGAAGAACATGCCGATCAGCCCCAGCGACAGCAGGCCGGCGATGGGGAAGAAGCCGGCCTGCTGGGTGCCGAAGGCGTCGGTGAAAATCCGCACCAGCAGTGACCCCAGCCACACCGTCACCGTGCCAGACAGCGCGTAGAGGCCGAAGAAGGAAGCGCTCTTGCCCTTCGGCGTCAGGCGGGTCAGCAGCGTGCGGCTGGAGGCATAGTGCGCGGTGACGAAGATCGCGACGCCAAAGCCGATCGCCAGGTAGATCACCTCCGGCAGCGTCCTGAACATCGGACCGTTCCACAGCGGCGCCTGGGCGGCCGGATCGAAGACCCAGGCGAACAGGATCTTCTCGCGCCCCATGCCGAGCTGCGCCGTAAGGCAGGCGATAGCGCCGCCGATCTCGATCTGGACCGCGCGCTTGGGGCCGACCAGCGCGTCGAGCGCCGCGCCGACGAAGCCGCCGATGACCGCGAAGATGCTGAGCAGGATGCCGTAGGCCAGCATCTCCAGCACACCCCAGCGCATCACGCCGGCCGCATAGACCCCGCCGAACAGCAGCAGCGCCGTCATGCCGTCGGTGAACAGCATCCGCGACAGCAGATAGATGGTGGCGTCCCGCTGGCCCTTCAGGCTCTTGAGCGTCTCGATGAGGCCAAGCCAGCCCTGGCGCAGGCCGGCCATCAGCCGCACGCCGGTTGGCTCGGCGTCCGGCGTAAACAGGAAAAAGGGGATCGAGCCCAGCACCAGCAAGACCGCGGCAATGGGCCCGACGATCCGCGACGGTTCGTGCGCGAGGGGGTCGAGCCCAAACAGCGGCTTGTCGGGAATGAAGCTCCAGTCGACCGACCCCGGCAGAGCGAACGCCCAGAGGACGAAGCTCAGGGTCAGCACGGAGAACAGATTGCCGAGCGACAGCGCCAGCCCCGAGGCATGGGGCGCCTGGCGCGGCGTCGTGGCGCGGGTCAACAGCGAGTTGTGGACGATCTCGTTGTAGGCGAAGAGCGCGCCCATCACCGACAGGATGATCGAAACCGCCAGCACCGACAGGCCGCTGCCGTCAGGCTTTGCCCACCACAGCGCCCACATCAGCGGCGCCATCACAGCGGTCAGCAGCAGCAGCATCGGCTTGCGCCGCCCGAAGCTGTCGATGGTGGCGCCGAGCAAGGGGCCGGTGAAGGCGACGAACAGCCCGTAGGCCATGCCGATGTTGGCGACCAACGCCTGGCCCCGCACCGGATCGCCGACGAAGGTCGTCGCGAAGTAGGGCGAGAAAATATAGATGGTGACGAGGATGACGTAGGGGTCGCGGCCGCCTTCCAGCAGCGACCAGCTGGCGGCCTTCAGCGGCAGCCTGCCGACGCCTTCGGTCGCCAACGCCGCGGGGGCGGCTTCGACCTCGGCGACGGGATCGAGACTGCCGGGCAGCCGGCCGCCAGTTTCGTCGGTCATGCATCCTCCCGGCAGCCGTCATGGACGCCGCGGCCGCTCGGAAGTCAGCGTAGCCTCAAACAAGCGTTTGGCTAGTGGCCATCCTGCTCAAGGATACGGTCGTGGATCGCCTGGCGGGCGCGGTCGTCGACGCCCAGTTCGCGCTCCAGATAGGCGTCGAGCGAGCCGTGCTTGTCATGGATCGCGGCGAAGGCGGTCTCGAGGTATTGCGCCTCGACGCCCAGGGCCGTGCGGACGGCGGCTTCCGACGGCGTCCTGCCGGTCAGCTCCCGCATCACCTTCATCATCACCGGCACGCGGCGTTCGAAGCGGCCGGGGTCGTTGGTCAGCAGGAAGTCCTCGACCAGGTCGTCTTCGGACACACCGACCATATGATGGGTCAGCGCCGCCAGGATGCCGGTGCGGTCCTTGCCCGCCGCGCAGTGGATCAGCACCGGCCCATCGGTGTCCGCCAGCGCCCGGAAGTAGCGGGCGTAGAGATCGACGTGCCGGTCCACGAACGGCGCCTCGCGGTAGTAGTCGACCATGTAGCGGCGGAAGCTCTCTTCCGAGAGGTCGGAGTTGGCGATGAACAGATGCCAGGGGTCGTCGTGGACCTGGCCGATGTCGTTCTCGATGACGG
>CAMLRH010000121.1 GCA_946482375.1 uncultured Caulobacteraceae bacterium
AGAAGGGCCGCCGGCGTCGCCGCAGACGCCCGCGCGCCGAGGCCGCCTGATGGCCGAGGAACCTCCCAAGCGCCGCATGGTCCGTCCGCCCACCGGCGGGCTCGAGGGCGGCCGCTCGAAGCCCGCGCGGCTGAAGACCGCCAAGCAGCGCACGGCCTCCTCGCAGGCCTGGCTGGAGCGGCAGATCAACGACCCGTTCGCCGCCAAGGCGCGGGCGATGGGCTACCGCTCGCGCGCCGCGTTCAAACTAACCGAGATCGACGAGCGTTTCCGGCTGCTGAAGCGCGACGCGAAGGTCATCGACCTCGGCTGTGCGCCGGGTGGCTGGGTGCAGGTGGCATTGCAGCGAGGCGCGGGCGCGGTGGTCGGCGTCGACCTGCTGGCGATCGACCCGCCGATCCCCGACGCGCACATCCTGCAGATGGATTTCACCGATCCCGAGTGCCCGGGAAAGCTCATCGAATTGCTGGGCGGTCCGCCGGACGTGGTGCTGTCCGACATGGCCCCCAACACCGTCGGCCACAAGCAGACCGACCACCTGCGGATCATGAACCTGATCGAGATGGCCGCCGACTTCGCCATCGAGACGCTGAAGCCCGGCGGCGCCTTCGTCACCAAGGCCTTTCAGGGCGGCGAGGCGGCCGAGGTCATCGCGCGGCTGAAGGCGCACTTCGCCGAGGTACGGATGGTCAAGCCCAAGGCCAGCCGCGCGGAAAGCTCCGAGGTCTACTTCGTCGCGACGGGGTTCGGTGGACGCCGCATAGCATGACAAATCTTCAGCAGCAGGTAGATGATTTTTAGAAGCTGCACCGCGTCTTCGGGGGGTAGGGAAAGTTCAGGCATCTAGTCCTCTGATCAAAGAGAATCTTGATGCCGCCTGAGCCGAAGCGATGGAAAGGGGGCCTTGTTGTGAGGCGCGGGCCTGACAACAGCGTCTCTCGGGGCTGCCCCCAACCCTCCGTCATCCTCGGGCTTGTCCCGAGGACCCAGAATCGAGGCGTCCCGCGATTAGCCGCGGCGGCGGGCGTGAGAACGGCCCAACCGCCTCGATTCTGGGTCCCAGGCACAAGGCCTGGGATGACGGAAATTTGGGCCGGATGCTATGCCACCTTCGATAGACGCTCCCGTTCCCGCGCCCGGCGGTCGTAGTCATCCGCGAGATCGCGCAGCCCCTGGGCGCCGTCGCCCCGGAAGGATGGGCCGTGCATGAGGGCCAGCGTGGTCGGCGCGAGGCCGGAGAGCCGGCGGACGGTCGTTCCCATGTCGGGGTTCAGCGCCGAGTAGCCGAAGACGTCCTCGGTCGCGATGGCGGCCTCGACGATGTCGGTTTCGGTCAGAGCAGGGACGTCGCCGCCCTGAGTGAAGAGGTCGCCGCAGAAGAGCGTGCCGGTGGATTCCTCGTAGATCACGCCCGCGTCCCAGCCGTGCGGCGTGTGGGGCGTATCGAGGTAGCGGACGCGCTTGCCGCCGCCGAGGTCGATTACCTCGCCATCGGCGAGCGCGCGGGGCGGTCGGTCGGCCATGTCCATGAGGGAGACGTTGCAGCCGGTCTGGCCGTGCGCGATCTCCGCGTTCGGCGCGATGGCCAGCCACTCGTTCATCGAGCCGCATTCGTCGGCCTCGTAGTGGCCGAAGGTGATCCAGCGCAGGCTGGCGGGGTCGATGACGCGGGCGACCGCCTCACGCACCAGCGGGAACATGCGGCGCAGACCGGTGTGGAAGAGCAGGGGCTCGTCGCCCACGACGAGGAACTGGTTGAAGCTCAGGCCTGTGGGGCCGACCTCGGGGATGTAGGTCGAGAAGCGATAGACGCCATCGGCGATTTCAGCGACGCGGGTTTCCATGACGGGCTCCGGGTGGACGGGGTGTGAATTTCAAACTACATAAGCGTGTAGTGAAATCGTAAGACGCCGTCAATATGGCTGCGCAGATATGTTTGGTGAAAACAATATGGCCCGCGGCTACACCCTCCACAAACGCGCCGAGCAGCAGGCGCAGACGCGCCAGCGGATCGTCGATGCGGCGGTCGAGCTGCACGGCACGGTCGGGCCAGCGCGGACCAGCCTGAGCATGGTGGCGGACAAGGCGGGGGTCCAGCGCAACACGCTGTATGCGCACTTCCCGGACGAGCGGAGCCTGCTCATGGCCTGCTCCGGCCACTCGCTGGAGCGCGACCCGCCGCCGGACGCCGCAGACTGGCGGGGCGTTTCAGGTGGGGAACGGCTGCGGGTCGGGCTAAGCGCCGTCTACGGCTGGTTCGGCGACAATGCCCAGCTGCTCGCCTGCGTGCTGCGCGACGCGGAGCACTACGCGCCGGTGCGGGAGATTTCGGCGCTCCGCTACGGCCCCGTCATCGGCGCCTGGCACGAGGTGCTGGGCGAGGGGCTGTCGGGGCCGCAGCTGGCGATGCTGCACCTGGCGCTCGGCTTCCACACCTGGCGTGCGCTCGTGGCCGAGGCGGGGCTGAGCGACGAGGCGGCGGTCGAGTCGATGGTCGTCGCGATAGAAAACCAGCCGTCATCCCGGCCGTAGCGCAGCGGAGAGCCGGGACCCAGGGGCCGCAACCGTGACTCCTGGGTCCCGGATCGCCTTCGGCGTCCGGGATGACGGGGGGGTTAATGCTGGGGAATCCTCAGCACCTGGCCTGGATAGATCTCGTCGGGGTCCTTGAGCATCGGGCGGTTGGCTTCGAAGATCTGCGGGTACTGGTTGGCGTCGCCGTAGACCTCCTTGGCGATCTTCGAGAGCGTGTCGCCGGATTTCACCTGGTAGAAGCGCGAGGCCTGGTTGGAGACCTGCTGGGCCTGACCGGTCTGGGCGGCGCGGACCTGGATGTGGTCCTCGACGTGGGCGACGCCCTTGTGGTTGCCGAGGATGAGGACGGCCTTCTCCTTCTCGGCCTGGCTGCCGGCGAAGCCGGTGATGGAAACGGTGTCGCCCTTCACGCTGACCTGGCCCTGCTCGATGGTCACGCCGTTCTGCTGCAGCGCCTGGGCCAGTTCCTGTGCGCTGACGTCGTCCTTGCCGCCGCCGATGGCGTTGCGCAGCGCCTTGCCGGCGTCCCTGGCGAAATCAAACATGTCGGCCTCCTCCGATGATGGAAAACGCCCGCGCGAGGCGAGCCTTTGCGATCAACAAAGCTTGGGCCGGAACGGTTCTGGAGATTTTTGGGGCCGGCACACTTTCCTCGCGGGCCGGCCGCAGCTATACCGCGCCCGCAAAACGGAGAGTCTCATGGAGATTCGCGAAGGGCTTACCTTCGACGATGTTTTGCTCGAACCGGGTCCGTCGGAAGTCATGCCGACGCAGGTCACCACCGAGACCCGGCTGACGCGTGAAATCGGATTGAACATACCGCTGGTGTCCGCCGCCATGGACACCGTCACCGAAAGCCGGCTGGCCATTGCGATGGCCCAGGCGGGCGGCATGGGCATCCTTCACCGCAACCTGAGCGTCGAGGAACAGGCCGCCCAGGTGGCCGAGGTGAAACGCTACGAAAGCGGCATGGTCATCAACCCCCTGACCATCACGCCGCAGACGACGCTGGGCGAGGTTCGCGAGATCAAGGCCCGGCGCAAGATCAGCGGCTTTCCGGTTGTCGACGAGAAGGGGAAGCTCTGCGGCATCCTCACCAATCGCGACATGCGCTTCGAGACCGATGAGCGGACGCCCGCTTCGGCGATCATGACGCGGGAGAACCTGATCACCGTCCGCGAGGGCTGCTCGCAGGATGAGGCCCGCGCGCTGCTTCGCCAGCACAAGATCGAGCGGCTGATCGTCACCGACGAGGAGGGCCGCGCCGTCGGGCTGATCACCGTCAAGGACATGGAGAAGGCCGAGGCCTATCCGCTGGCCGCCAAGGACGAGAAGGGCCGCTTAAGGGTCGGCGCGGCGTCCACGGTGGGCGATGCCGGTTACGAACGTTCGCTGGCGCTGATCGAGGCGGGTGTGGACGTGGTGGTCATCGACACCGCCCATGGTCACTCGAAGCAGGTCAGCGAGGCGGTTGCGCGGCTGAAGCGAGAGTCCAACCGCGTGCAGATCGTCGCCGGCAACGTCGCCACCTATGACGGCGCCCGCGCGCTGATCGACGCCGGGGCGGACGCGGTGAAGGTCGGCATCGGGCCGGGCTCGATCTGTACGACGCGGATCGTCGCCGGTGTCGGCGTGCCGCAGCTGACGGCCATCGCCGAAGCCGTGCGGGCCGGCGCCAAGGGCGGCGTGCCGGTCATCGCCGACGGCGGCATCAAGTATTCGGGCGATCTCGCAAAGGCCATCGCGGTCGGCGCTTCGGCCGCGATGATCGGCTCGATGTTCGCCGGCACCGAGGAGGCGCCGGGCGAGGTGTTCCTCTACCAGGGGCGCTCCTACAAGAGCTACCGGGGCATGGGCTCGGTCGGCGCGATGGCGCGGGGTTCGGCCGACCGCTACTTCCAGAAGGAAGTCAGCGACGCGCTGAAGTTGGTGCCCGAAGGCATCGAGGGCCAGACGCCGTTCAAGGGTCCGATCGCGCCGGTGGTCCACCAGCTGGTCGGCGGCCTGCGCGCCGCTATGGGTTACGTCGGCGCCCCCACGATCGACGAGTTCTGGAAACGGGCGAGGTTCGTGCGCATCACCGGCGCCGGCCTGCGCGAAAGTCATGTGCACGATGTGATGATCACGCGTGAGGCGCCGAACTATCCGAGCGCGGTCTAAAAGCCTGGGGGCGATATGACTTTCGAGCTGACGATGCTGGCCTGGACCCTGGTCCTGGCCTTTGTGCAGATCCTGCTCTTCGACGCCGCCCGTACGCGCCAGTACGGGATGAAGTGGAATACCGGTCCGCGCGACGAGGACATGCCGCCGCTGTCGGCCGGCGCGAACCGCCTGAAGCGGGCGCAGGACAACCTCTTCGAGACCCTGCCGCTGTTCATCGGTTTCGTGCTGATCGCGCATCTGGCGGGCAAGAACGGCGACCTGACGCATTGGGGGACGCTGATCTATCTGGCCGGGCGCGTGGTCTACGTGCCCCTCTATGCGTTCGGCGTGCGGATGCTGCGCTCGCTGGTTTGGATCGTGAGCCTGATCGGCTTGATCATGGTGGCTTGGGCCGTTCTGGCCTGATCGGAGCAGGGTTTGCGTGACGGCGGGCGGCTTTCGGCGGCGATCAGCGTTCTTGAAGACATCGAGAACCGTCACAAGCCTGCCCGCCTGGCGCTGAAGGCCTGGGGCGACGCGAGCCGCTTTGCGGGGTCGAAGGACCGCGCGTTCGTCTCGGGGCTGGTGCTGGATGCGCTGCGCCGCCGGCGGTCGCTGGGCTGGCGGATGCGCGCGGATACGGTGCGAGCCGTCGTGCTCGGCACCCTGCGTTTCGCCTGGAACTGGCCGGTTGAGCGGATCGCAGAGGCGGCGGCCGAGGCGCCTCATGGGCCGGGAGAGTTGTCCAAACAGGAACGGGCGTCGCTGGAAAAGCCGGCGTCGTTGACCGAGGCGTCGCCTGCGATTCAAGGCGACTATCCGGACTGGCTGGAGCCGCATCTGGAGCGGGTCTTCGACGGCGCGCGGGCGGAGGAAGCGGCGGCGCTGGCCTCGCGGGCGCCGGTCGACCTGCGGGTCAACCTGATCAAGACCGATCCGCAGCGTGCGGAGAAGGCGCTGAGCCCGCTCCACGCCGAGCATGCGCCCTATCTCGATCAGGCTTTCCGTATTCCCGCGCCGGACCCGTCCGAGCGGGAGGGCGCAGTCGAGATGATCCCGGCCTTCGGTAAGGGCTGGTTCGAGGTGCAGGACCTCGGCTCGCAACTGGCGGCCGCGGCGGCGGGCGAGGTGAAGGGCAGGCAGGTGCTCGACTTCTGCGCCGGCGGCGGGGGCAAGACGCTCGCGCTGGCCGGCGCGATGGGGAACACCGGCCAGCTCTATGCCTACGACGCCGACGCGCGGCGGATGGCGGACCTCATTCCCCGCGCCACCCGGGCCGGGGTGCGCAACCTGCAGGTCCGTTCGCCCATCGAGAAGGACCCGCTGCGGGGGCTCGACGGCAAGATGGACGTCGTCTTCGTCGACGCGCCCTGCACCGGTACGGGCACCTGGCGGCGGCACCCGGACACCAAATGGCGGCTGACGCCCGAACAGCTTTCCCGTCGCATGGCCGAACAGGACGCCGTGCTCGATCAGGCCGCGCCGTTCGTGAAGCCGGGCGGGAGGCTGGTCTACGTCACCTGCTCGATCCTGGCCGAGGAGAACGAGGACCGCCTCGCCGCCTTCCGCGAACGGCATCCCGGTTTCGCCGTGAAGCCGGTCGAGCTTGCTGACCTTCCCCCCACGCCCGAGGGCTACCTGCGCATGACGCCGCTGCGGACAGGCACCGACGGGTTTTTTGTGGCGATGCTGGAACGCATCTCTTCTCCCTTCCCCCTGGATGGGGGAAGGGCCGGGGATGGGGGTGGGAAAGGTTCAGAATGAGGCTCGGCCTGCGCGGAATCACACGCGGCGCCACCCCCATCCCAAACCCTTCCCCCATCCAGGGGGAAGGGCTTTGACAAGACGCCGATGAATCAGGACTAACCGCCCCATGACGGCAGAGCCCAACCACGAACGCGTCCTCATCGTCGATTTCGGCAGTCAGGTGACCCAGCTCATCGCGCGGCGGGTGCGCGAGAGCGGCGTCTATTGCGAGATCCATCCCTACGACAAGGTCGAGGCCATCCTCGACGACTTCGCGCCCAAGGCGGTGATCCTGTCGGGCGGCCCGGCCTCCACGACCGAGGACGAGAGCCCGGCGGTCAGCAAACGGGTGTTCGAGCTCGGCGTGCCGGTGCTGGGTGTCTGCTACGGCGAGCAGACCATGGTTCGGGAACTCGGCGGCAAGGTCGAGGGCGGCCACCATCGCGAGTTCGGCCGGGCCGAGATCGTCATCGCGAAGGAGAGCCCGCTGTTCGCCGGCATCGGCGCCGTTGACCACCGTGAACAGGTCTGGATGAGCCACGGCGACCGGGTGGTGGATATTCCCGAGGGCTTTGAGGTCATCGCGACCTCGGAAGGCTCGCCCTTCGCCGCCATCGCCGACGAGAAGCGCAAGTTCTACGGCGTGCAGTTCCATCCGGAGGTGGTCCACACGCCGCGCGGCGCCGCCATCTACCGCAACTTCACCCACGGCATCGCCGGGCTGTCGGGCGACTGGACCATGGCCGCCTTCAAGGAGGAGGAGATCGCCCGCATCCGCGCCAAGGTCGGCAAGGGCAAGGTGATCTGTGGCCTGTCGGGCGGGGTGGATTCGTCGGTCGCGGCCGTCCTGATCCACGAGGCCATCGGCGACCAGCTGACCTGCGTTTACGTCGACACCGGCCTGATGCGGAAGGGCGAGAGCGAGCAGGTCGTCTCGCTGTTTCGTGAGCACTACAACATTCCGCTCGTACACGTTGATGCGTCGAAGGAATTCCTCGGCGCGCTGGCGGGCGTTTCGGACCCCGAGACCAAGCGCAAGACCATCGGCAAGCTGTTCATCGACGTCTTCGACCGCGAGGCCGCGAAGATCGAGGGCGCCGAGTTCCTGGCCCAGGGCACCCTCTATCCGGACGTCATCGAGAGCGTTTCGGCGCGGGGCGGCCCCTCGGCGGTGATCAAGAGCCACCACAACGTCGGCGGCCTGCCCGACTACATGAAGCTGAAGCTGGTCGAGCCGCTGCGCGAACTGTTCAAGGACGAGGTCCGCGCGCTCGGCGTCGAGCTTGGCCTGCATCCGGATTTCGTCGGCCGTCACCCGTTCCCGGGACCGGGGCTGGCCATCCGCATCCCCGGCGAAATCACGCCCGAGAAGGTGAAGGTGCTGCAGGACGCCGACGCCATCTACCTCGAGGAAATCCGCAAGGC
>CAMLRH010000122.1 GCA_946482375.1 uncultured Caulobacteraceae bacterium
AGGTCGATCGACATCATGAACCGGACGCAGGGCGACCCGGACTTCACTCTGGTGAAGAGCTGGCTGCAGCTGCCGTCCAACTGCATCGTCCCGACACGGGTGGCGGAGTCCTATCTGCAGACCAACCCCATCCTCGATGAGTACTGGCAGATGTGCGGGGGTCTCGGCGGCCTGCTCGGCGCCTCCTTCCTGTTCCCGATCCCGAACGACCCGAACTTCGGCAACCTGCCCTACGACGTCGACAACTATCCGGAGATCAACGGCGGCGCGGGCATCATGGACGAGCTGGGCGGCAACGAGCTGCCCAACGCGCCGCACTGGACCGTCAACGTCGGCGCCCAGTACGGCTGGGACTTCCTCGAAGGCTGGCGTGCGACCGTCCGCGGCGACGCCTACTGGCAGAGCCAATCCTGGCACCGGGTCTACAACTCCGACCCGTTCGACAAACTGCACGGCTGGTACAACCTGAACCTGTCGGTGTGGATTGAGCGGCCGGACGATGGGCTGAAGATCGAGCTCTATGCCAAGAACATCCTCGACAAGACGCCGATCACCGACGCCTTCATCAACTCCGATGACACGGCGCTGACGACCAACGTCTTCGTCCTGGATCCCCGGCTGATCGGCCTGTCGATCCGCAAGGAGTTCTAGTTCGGGGTTCCCCCTTCGAGTCCCGAACAACTGGAAGGCGGCAGGCTCGACCCCTGCCGCCTTTCTCTTTGCGGCGATAAAGAATCTTTGCGCGGCCATGTACGTGTTGGCCGCGAAACCGCATCATCCCTGATGGGATGGCGTATTCAACCAAGCCGCCGCTGAGCGAACCGTCGCCGGACATTGGTCTCTCCGGCGGTGACGACCTGCATGCGTGGGTGCTGCAGTACGGTCCGGCGCTGCGCCGTTATTTCGCCCGCCGGGCGCAGGCGGCCGACGTCGACGACCTCGTCCAGGAAGTCTTCCTGATGATGCAGTCGCGGGGCGCGACCTCGCGGATCGAGAACGTCGAAGGCTATCTCTTCCGCACGGCCGCGAATGTGCTGGGCATGCGCCGGCGGCGCGCGACCTGGCCCTGGGGTCGGCAGCAGGATGTCGATGACGTGGATGGCATGGCCGACGAGCTGTCGCCCGAGCGCATCCTCATCGGCCGCGAAACGCTGGACGCCATGGCCG
Source organism: uncultured Caulobacteraceae bacterium (assembly GCA_946482375.1). The sequence continues at coordinate 1,168 of CAMLRH010000122.1, forward strand.
ACGCGCTGTCCGACCTACCGCCCCGGTGTGCGCTCGCCTTCATGCTGTTCCGCATCGAGCATATGCCGCAGGAGGCGATCGCGCGGCGCATGGGCATCTCGGTGCGAGCCGTGCAGGCGCTGATCCAGCGGGCGGGTAACCGGATCTACGACCAGGTGGGGTGGCGGCCATGAGCGCGCTCCGCCAAGAGGCGATGGCCTGGCGCGTGCGCCACGAAGCCGGCGACCTGTCGGCCGCCGAACAGGACGAATTCTCTGCCTGGCTGGGCCGTTCGCCGGACCATCGCGACGCCTATGCCGGCGTCGAGGAATTCTGGTCGGCGGCGGGGCGGCTTGGCGACCACCCGCGTTACGACGCCATCCGTCGCGGCGCCGAGAGCGCCGTCAATCGCGGACGCTTCTCTCGAAGGGCGATTGCGGCGGGGTTGGCCGCGGCCGTCGTCGGCCTGGGCGGCATGGGCCTCTATCTCCAGCTGGGGCCAAAGCCGCTGGCCGACCAGTCGTTCCGCACCGCCGTGGGACAACAGGCGACGGTGACCTTGCCCGACGGCTCGCAGGTCACGCTGAACACCGACACGGTGGTGCGCACGACGGCCGACGAGGGCCGCCGGCTGGTCTATCTCGACAAGGGGCAGGCCTACTTCAAGGTCGCCAAGGACCCGCGCCATCCCTTTGTGGTGACGGCGGCGGGGCGTACGGTGACGGCGCTTGGCACCGCATTCGACGTTCGCATCGACCAGGGCGAACTGCGGGTGGTGTTGGTCGAGGGCAAGGTGCGGGTGCAGGCCGCCAAAGCGGCGGCGGCGATGACCTCCGAGCCGTCGCGCCCGATGGCGACCGACATGTCCGCCGGCTCCGAGCTTGTCGCCCGGGACGACACCGAGTGGCGGCTGGCGCCGACGAACGTCAACCGCGAGACCAGCTGGCTGAAAGGTCAGCTCGTCTTCGACAACCAGCCGCTGAACGAAGTCGTCGAGGAGGTGAACCGCTACTCGACCCGCAAGATCGTCATCGCCGATGCGGCTCTGGAACGGCGTCACGTCAGCGGAAACTTCGCGCCCGGCGACGTCCACGGCTTCGCCATGATCCTGCAGGCGGCCGGCGTCGCTGACCTGCGCGAACAGTCGAACGGAGAGTTGGTAATCGTGGGGCCGAAGTAGATTTTTTGGGAGCGTAATGTTCGTGCCCGATCAGCTTTTGCATCTTCCTGATCAGGAGCCGCCGGCTCCGAGAAAATAAGGGGGGAAGATAAATGAAGCTCTTCAGGAATTCCGGACACGCGCGCCTGATGCTTGGCGCCGCGGTCTGTGCATTGACGTTGGGATCGGGCGCCGCATGGGCGCAGGCCAAACCCATCAATATCGCCCCGCAAACCCTGGCCTCCGCGCTGCACGATTTCGGCAGCCAGACGGGTCACCAGATTTTCTTCGCGCCTGAACTTGCCGCCTCGAAAGTTTCGCAGGGAGCGGCCGGTGCGACGGACGAGCAGACGGCGCTCGCCCAGATTCTCCAGGGCACCGGGCTGACCTTCAGGCGCGAGGCCAACGCCTACATCATCGAGGAGGGGGAGGGCGCCTCCGCCCCCCAGTCCGAAAGCGCCGCGGGGGGCGGCGCTGACGGGACTGTCGAGGCGCTGATCGTCACGGCGCAGAAGAAGGAAGAGCAGATACAGGACGTGCCGATCGCCATCTCGGCGTTCTCGCAAAAGGATCTTGAAGCTCAGAAGATCGAGGGCGGCTTCGACCTGCTGAAGGCGATCCCGAACGTCACCTTCTCCAAGAACAACTTCACCAGCTACAATTTCAGCATTCGCGGCGTGGGGACCAAGGCGGTCTCGGCGACCACCGACGCCGGCGTGGCGGTGGCTTTCAACAACACCAGCATCATCCAGAACCGTCTGTTCGAGCAGGAATACTTCGACGTCGAGCGGGTGGAGGTGCTGCGCGGTCCGCAGGGCACCCTCTATGGCCGCAACGCCACCTCGGGCGTCATCAACGTCATCAGCGCCACGCCTCGCCTGAGCGAATTCGACGGCTGGGTGAAGGGCGAGGTCGGCAACTACGCCACCAAGCGCCTCAGCGCGATGGTGAACATACCGCTTGTCGAGGATGTGCTGGGCATACGCCTTGCCGGAGCGCTCACCAGCCGCGACGGCTATGACTACAACCGCGTGACGCGGAACGCGATCAACGGGCGCGATCTCTGGTCGACGCGCCTGACGATCGGCTTCCAGCCTAACGACAAGCTTCGGGCCGACCTGATCTGGGAGCGGTTCGAGGAAGACGACAACCGCTCGCGGACGGGCAAGCAGCTCTGCCACAACGATCCCGGGCCGGACACGATGGGCGGATCGCCGATGTCGTCGCGCCCGAACGGGTTCACGACGGAGCTCATGCGCGCCCTGTTCTCCCAGGGCTGCGTCGCCGGTGGTCTCTATGAAGATGCGGCTTTCGGGATGCCCAACGGCCGCGCCCTGCCGATCATCTACTTCCCGCTGGCGTTCCGCCCTATTGCGACATGGCTCGGGACGGATTCCGCGGGCGTGCGGCAGGCGGTCATCCAGGACGTCGACCCCTATGGCGGAATGACCCAGTCGCGCGACATGCGCGAGATCGACTCGGTTCTCGACCCGATCTACCGCGCTTCGGCCGATCTCATCGAGCTCAACGTCTCCTACGACCTCACGCCGTCGCTGCGGCTGTCGTCGCAGACGGCTTACGTCGAAGACACGACCTACTCCTTCCAGGACTTCAATCGCTTCAATTCCAATCCAGTGTTCACCGACACCTCGACCCTGGTCGGAAACCAGATCTACGGCGTGTACAAGGACTTCGCGCCGGGCGGAGAGTTCTGCGATCCTCAGATCGGATGCTCCAAAACCATTGCCGGTTTCGATATCGCGATGGCCGAAGGAACGCAGTTCAGCCAGGAGTTTCGCATCCAGTCCGACTTCGCCGGGCCGGTGAATTTCAGCGCGGGCGTCAACTACACCGACTTCCAGACCGAAGTTAACTACTACATCATGTTCAACCTGTTGACGGCGCTGGCGCTGACGCCGCCGTTCAACGCGGCGGTCCCGTTCAACTTCAACCAGACGACCGGCGTGGTTGACCGGATGACCTGCGCGGGATCGACCCTTTTCGCCATCTGGACGCCGGCGTTAAATGGCGTCCCGATGCCGACGGACCACCCCAATTCACCGTGTCCCTATGTCGATCCCAATCCGGTCGAGAGCATCAACGGGGAAGGGCACAACTATTTCCGCTCGCGCAATCCCTACGACCTGAAGTCCACCGCCGCCTTTGGCGAAGTCTATTGGCAAATCAACGAGACGCTGAAGTTCACCGGCGGCCTGCGTTATACCGACGACCGCAAGAACTTCATTCCGGTCCCCACCCAGCTGCTGACGGCGCCGAGCATTTCGGCCGTCGGGACCGTGGCCAAGGGCTATCCCGAGCGCCCGCTCATCAAGCAGAAGTGGCAGGAGTGGACCGGGCGTATCGGCCTCGACTGGAAGCCCGAGCTGACCTTCACCGACGAGACGATGCTCTATGCCTTCTACTCGCACGGCTACAAGGGCGGCGGCGTCAACCCGCCGAGGCCAGGCTTTGCGAGCAAGGACGACTTCGCCGACTTCATGGAGCGGGGCCTCTTCCGGCCCGACCAGTTGAACCTCGCCAACCTGCTGTTCCTCGCGCCTCGTCTGGTAAACGACGAGTACAGCGAGACCTTCGAGCCCGAGTATGTCGACGCCTTTGAGCTGGGCGCGAAGAATACCCTGCTTGGCGGCGGCCTGCTGCTCAACACCACGGCCTTCTATTACGACTACAAGGGCTATCAGATCTCGCAGATCCGCGACCGCACCGCGGTGAATGAGAACTTCGACGCGAAGGTCTGGGGTCTCGAGTTCGAGGCGCTGTTCTCTCCGACCCGGAACCTGAGGTTCAACGCCAACCTCGGCTACCTGAACACCGAGGTCGCCGACGGCGAGAAGTCGATCGACATCATCAACAGGACCCAGGGCCATCCCGACTACACGATCGCCAAGCCGTGGGTTCAGCTGCCGTCGAACTGCATCGTCCCGGTCCATGTCGCCAAGCGCTACGTCGATGGACAAGGCTCCTGGGCGGCGTTCTGCGGCGGGGTCGGCGGCTGGGTCGGCGCGGCGACCCCGGTCCGGGACTCCATGTTCGGCGACCTGCCGTACAATTCGGCCAACTACAACGGCGAGAACGGCACCGAAGACATCAACGGCGGCGCCGGCATCTTCGACGACCTGTCGGGGAACGAACTGCCCAACGCGCCGCATTGGACCACCAACATCGGCGCCCAGTACAGCTTCGACCTGCTGGACGGCTCCTGGCGGGCGACGGTTCGCGGCGACGCCTACTGGCAGAGCCAGTCGTATCACCGGATCTACAACTACGAGCCGTATGACAAGCTGCGCGGCTGGTACAACCTGAACCTGTCGGTATGGATCGAGCGGCCGGAGGACGATCTTAAGATCGAGCTCTACGCCAAGAACCTTCTCGATCAGCAGCCCCTGACCGACGCCTTCCTCAACAGCGACGACACGGGCCTGACGACCAACGTCTTCACGCTCGATCCGCGACTGATCGGACTGTCGATCCGCAAGGGATTCTAGTTCGGGGCGCTTCCCCTTCGGGTCCCGACAACTGAGAGGCGGCAGGCTCGACCCCTGCCGCCCTTCTTTCGGGTGAACAGGAACATCTTGCGAACATGGAACAAACCGGGTACGGCTTGGCTTCATCGACGGGGCTCGCTGATTCCTGTGGGAGAGCCGGTCGGTTGGCGGAATCACAGGTATAAGGGCGGGATTAGATGGCAACGGCGGCTTTGAAACTCGTGGCACGAGAAGACGGGGATAAGCAGCGCGCTCTGGAAGCGGCGCTGGCGCAGATTGATCGGGCCTTTGGAAAGGGCTCGGTGATGAAGCTGGGCGACAAGGGCAAGGCCGTGGAGATCGAGTCGGTCTCGACAGGCTCGCTCGGGCTCGACCTGGCGCTCGGCATCGGCGGCCTGCCCAAGGGCCGGATCGTGGAAATCTACGGGCCGGAAAGCTCCGGCAAGACGACACTGGCGCTGCATGTGGTGGCCGAGGTTCAGAAAGCCGGCGGCACCGCCGCCTTTGTGGATGCCGAGCATGCGCTCGATCCGTCCTACGCGCATAAGTTGGGCGTGAACCTCGACGATTTGCTGGTTTCGCAGCCGGATACGGGCGAGCAGGCTCTGGAAATCACCGACACGCTGGTGCGCTCCAACGCCGTCGACGTGATCGTCATCGACTCGGTGGCGGCGCTGACGCCGCGGGCCGAGATCGAGGGCGAGATGGGCGACAGCCTGCCCGGCCTGCAGGCGCGGCTGATGAGCCAGGCGCTGCGCAAGCTGACGGCCTCGATCTCCAAGGCCAAGACGCTGGTCATCTTCATCAACCAGATCCGCATGAAGATCGGGGTGATGTACGGCTCGCCCGAGACGACGACGGGGGGTAATGCCCTGAAGTTCTACGCCTCGGTCCGCCTCGACATCCGCCGCACCGGCTCGGTGAAGGTGCGCGACGAGATCATCGGCAACAACGTCCGCGTGAAGGTGGTGAAGAACAAGGTCGCCCCGCCGTTCCGCGAGGTCGAGTTCGACATCATGTACGGCCAGGGCATCTCCAAGCTGGGCGAGGTCATCGACCTGGGCGTCAAGGCGGGCGTGATCGAGAAGTCCGGCTCTTGGTTCAGCTACAACAGCCAGCGCATCGGTCAGGGCCGCGACAACGTCCGCGACTTCCTCAAGGCCAATCCGGACCTGGCGGAAGAGATCGAGAAGGCGGTGCGTGGCAACGCCACCGTCATCGAGGAGGAGCTGCTCGTCGGCGGTCCGGAGGACGGCGAGGAGGACTGAGCTCGGGCGGGCAAGCCGCTCGCGCGCCCGGTTCCACCCGCCAACCGAGACCGGGCGGCGCGGCCCCGAAGCGGCGGCCTGCTGAAGGGAAGGACGTTCGGCTCCACCCGCCGGGCGTCCTTTTCCTTTGAGGGTGGGGAACGGCTTGGCTAAGAGAGGGCCCGCAAAGTTCCCTTCCTGATTGCCGGACCTTCGATGCAGAGCCTGAACGACATTCGCAGCGCCTTCCTGGACTACTTCAGGAAGAACGGACACGCCGTCGTTCCGTCCGCGCCACTGGTGCCGCAGTCCGATCCGACACTGCTGTTCGTCAACGCCGGCATGGTGCCGTTCAAGAACGCCTTCACTGGCGCCGAAACACCGGCCAGCCCGCGCGCCACCTCGTCGCAGAAGTGCGTGCGCGCCGGCGGCAAGCACAATGACCTCGACAACGTCGGCTACACGGCGCGCCACCACACCTTCTTCGAGATGCTGGGGAACTTCTCCTTCGGCGACTATTTCAAGGAACGCGCGATCGTCCACGCGTGGGACCTGCTGACGAAGGAGTTCAAGCTTCCGGCCGAGAAGCTGACGATCACGGTCTATCACACCGACGACGAGGCCTTCGACCTGTGGAAGAAGATCGCCGGCCTGCCGGATCACCGGATCATCCGTATCCCGACCAGCGACAACTTCTGGTCCATGGGCGACACCGGCCCGTGCGGCCCGTGCT
>CAMLRH010000123.1 GCA_946482375.1 uncultured Caulobacteraceae bacterium
CGGCCACCGCGTCGGCCAGCGTCGAGCGGTCGAAGACCAGCATGCCCTGGCGCCATGAAAGCTCGTTCTCGACCTTCTCCACGGAGCGCACGGCCACCAGCGTCGCCTCGCCCTTGGCGACCGCGAGTTCGCCGCGCGTCAGAACGGCCGGCTTGGCGCGCTCCTGTCGGACGGGATCGACGCGGACCTTGCCTTCGACGACGGCGACCTCGACCCCCTGCCCCGTGCGGCGGACCAGGAACTTGGTGCCGAGCACGGTGACCTTGCGCTGCCCCGCGTGGACGACGAACGGCCGCGAGGCGTCGTGCGCCACTTCGAAATAGGCCTCGCCGCGCTCGAGCCACACGTCGCGGTGCTCGGCGTCGATGTCGGCGCGCAGGCGAGTATCGGTGTTGAGCTCCACCCGCGTGCCGTCGCTTAGCGGCACCGTCTCGTGGCCGCCGACGTCAGTGGAATAGGCGCGGCCGGGGATGGCCAGGTTGACGCCGGCGACACCCAGTCCCAGCAGCGCCGCGGCCGCCGCGCCCGCCGCGATCCGCGCAAACGGCCGGCTCCAGATCGACGGGCGCTCATCAAGGTCGGCGTCGCGCAGGGCCGCCATGCGATCGGCGCGGGCCCAGGTGGACTCGAGCCGGAGGTACGCGACGCGGTGGGCCATGTCTTCGGCGATCCAGGCATCCAGCGCCTGCTGGTCGGCCTGCGACCAGTCGCCGGCGTCCCGGCGGGCGAGCCAGGCGGCCGCCTTCTCCTCGATCCGCAGCGCGCTCATGTCGCCGCCTTTCGGGGAGCCGCCGCGCCGCGACGGATGCGGCCGGGTCCGCCCAGCATGAAGTCGGCCAGCGCCCGCATGCCATGTGCGGTCTGGCGCTCGACGGTGTCCTCGCGGATGCCCATGCGGGCGGCGACCTCGCGCTGCGACAGGCCGTGGATCTTGCGCAGCACCACCACCTCGCGGCAGCGCGAGGGCAGCAGCGCGAGCCCCGCCTGAAGCTGGCGCAGTTCATCGCGCGCCGTCAGATGGCGGTCGGGCGTCACCTCGTCGATGCCCAGCGCCCAGCCTTCGAGGTCGGCGGCGACCTCCAGCGGCACGACGCGGGCATGGCGCATGCGGTCGATCAGCAGGTTGCGGGCGGTGGTGAAGACGAAGGCCTTGGCGTTCAGCGGCTGCGCCTGCGCGGCGGCCTCGCACACCCGCGCGTAGATCTCCTGACGCAGATCGACGATGTCCGCCTCCGTCCGCCAGTTACGGCGCAGGAAGCGCATGAGCGCGGCCTCGTGCGGCAGCACCTCATTCACAAACCAGTCGTCGAGCGCGCGCGGATCCAAGCCCATTGGCCCCCGGAGTCCTTCCCGACTCTACCGGGACGAAGGGGCGGGGGAAATCCGGTACAGGGCGCGCGAAAAAGTTGAGGCGGCGGGTGTTGGCCGCCGCCTCAGGTGCATCCGGTTCAGAGGGGGCCGAAGCCGGAGGGCCTAACCGCCGAAGCCGACGGAGAGCTTGAAGTAGGGGCCGTCGATGGTGCGGTCGGCGCCCTTGGCCTCGTCGTAGCCGACGTCCAGCGCATCGAAGTAGCGCTCCCAGCGATAACCCGCACCGATGCTGAAGCGGTCGACCTTGTAGGAAAGGCCAAGCGAGGCCGACGCCGTCGGCACGGTCGCCGACCGCGAGCGCTGGATCTGGACGGGCGTGACGAAGACCTCATTCGGATGCCGGGGGAAGCCCACGACCTGGGCCCCAGCAGAGGGGATGAAGTACTTCTGGTCGAAATACTGATCCTCGACCTCACCGGTGTACGACGTCTTCTGCTTGCCGAAGAGGACACCGGCGCCGAGCGACCAGTCGGCCTCCAGCGTTCCGGTCTGTTTGTTGCCGAGCAGCGCCTGCGACGCCTCCCAGGAAAGGACTGGACCCGTCCCCTCGAACTCCCGCACGGCGTCGATGTCCGCGTCGTAGATATCCGACAGCGTATGGTAGACGAAGGTGTATTCCGGGGCGAAATCCCAGTCGGGAAGCCCGCGCATCTCCAGATCAGCTTTGGACTGCAGTCGCGCAAACCTAAGGCCCGCGGATAGCTGCGAGCGATCGAGCAGCCCCATGCCGATGTCGCGGCCGACCGTGAAGTCCACGATGGCGTGTTCTTCCTTGTCCCAGATGGAAGAAGAGGTCCAGTTGATCGGGCTGGCGAAAATCGTGAACAGGTAGCGTTCGGGATAAAGGTCGCAGAGATATTCCGACAGCATACAGACGCCGTCAGCATCGGTTTCATCGATAACCGCGGACGTGGCGGCGCGACCGTTCGTCTTGCCGAAGCGCGCGCCGAGCGAAACGTTCCAGGTGCTGTTCGGGCGATAGGTGACCTTCACCTCCCGGCCATCGCCGAGGTCCAGGTCGCGGCCCTGTCCCACCAGCGGATCGAGAGCGGGATCGAAGTCGTCGGTGAAGCTTGGGACGATGGGGTCCTTCGGCGCGTCATGCCGCTGGATTTGGCCGCCGATCTCCACGGTCAACGGGTATGGCCCGTCGCGGCGAGAGCCGAACGACCCAAAGATGTTGGCCCCCGTCCACTCCTTCGTCACCCGCAGGCCATAGAGGCGCGGCTCGGTCAGGAAGACATTGGTGGTCAGGCCGGTGTCGTCGGAGTTGAGGAAGGCGCCGGTGATGCTGTCGCGATCCAGCACATTCTTGACGTAGGCCATCACCTTCCAGCCGGCCTCTTCGTTCGTGAAGATCGCCGCCAGGTTGATGTTGTTGTAGGCCTTGAGCTTGTCGTAGCCCTCCATGTTGAAGATCCGCGTCCAGGCTTCCGACTGGTAGTAGAGGTCGGTGTGGAGCGTCATCAGCCAGTCTGAGGGCAGCGGCACGGTGTAGTCGGCCGTGATCGTCGCGGTGAAGTGCGGCGCGTTGGGCAGCTCGTTTCCGCTCAGGTCCTTGAAGAAACCCTCGCCGTGGTTCTGACCCACGTCGATATTGGGATCGTAGCCACCCGGCAGGATCTCTCCCCTCAGGTAAGCCAGTTCACATCCGCCGGAGTTGCCTGAGGCCGTGCTGCCGACCTCGTGCACAACGCCGCCTTGGGTGGCGGTGGACACCGGCAGGATGCAGTTGGACGGATAGGTCGGGAACGGGCGATAGACCATCCAGTCATCATGCCCGGCCGTACGATCCATAATGTCGATCGCGCGCATACCATCGGCGACACGGGTGTTTTCGTAGCCGCCCTTGAAGCCCAGCCGCAGGTTTTCCAGCGCTCGCCAGTCAGCCTCGATTTCCAGACCCCAGACCTGGGCGTCGAAATTCTGGTTCAGCGCCGAGCGGTCGATGATCTGCGAAATCTGGTAGCCGTCGTAGTCGTAATAGAAGGCGGCCAGATTCAGGGTGAGCGTGCCGTCCAGGAGCGTGTTCTTCGCGCCGAGTTCGAACGCGTCCACGTACTCGGCCTCGAACGTCTTGGGGTGCGCGGCATTGCGTAGCTTGGCGGCCTCGGCCTCCTGCGGCGTCCAGCTGTAGAGAGTCAGGCCGGGGAACGGCGGGTTGCTGCCGCCGGCCTTGTAGCCGTGAGCATACGAGACATAGAGCAGTGTCTCATCCGTGACACCGAGATCGGGCTTCCAGTCCAGCGTCAGGCGGCCCGTCGGCTCTCGCCACTCCTGCTCGCTCACCTCGGCCACGGGGTAGCCGATCGACTGCGACCCGAGAATCCAGCTCGGGATGAGCGGCGCCTCCTTCTGGTCGACCGTCCAGCGCAGACCCGCGGTCAGCTTCAGGTTATCGGCGATTTCGTAATAAACCTCGCCGAACGCCGCATACGACATCAGCTTGTAGGGGTTCTTGCTGAGGAAGTAGTTGTGCCCCTGGTCGTTCAGGTTGCCGATGGGGTTCGGGTCTATCGCGATGCAATAGGTGACCCCCGAAATCTCCCCGGGAACAGGTGGGACCGGACCGTCGATCAGGCACTCGAAATTGTCAGACACGCCCGGAACCCAGGGCGAGAGGTCATAGCCCGTGATACGGCCGAACGGTGAGATCGCGGCGTACAGGCTCAGCGCGTTGATGAAGACGTAGTATTTCTCGGTCGTGTCATAGCGAAGGTAATTGGCGCCGAGGCTGAAGTTCAACCGCCCGTCGAAATTCGAGCTAAGACGAAACTCCTGGCTGAACTGGCGAGACCGCGCGGTGGAAAGGTCGACGGCCACCAACCGGTCGGAACATCCGATCTGCGGGTCACAGAAGATGCCACCGCCGTTCGGCCCTGGCTCCAGCACCCCTTCCCGATCGAAGAAACCGACGGGAAGGCTGTTGGCCCATGCGCCCGCGGCGGTGTTGAAGCGGTTGTAGTCCTGCGTTGAAAAGATGAAATCCGATGACCACGCCGTTTCGGAACTCAGCGTGAGATTGTCGGTAATGTCCCAGGCAATCTGCAATTCGGCCACGTCGGCCCGCGCCTTGTAGTTCGGGTCGACGGTGGACTCGATGACGCGCAGGTCGCGCGACTGGACGAGGCTGGCGTATGGGTCCAGCCGATCAGGATTGATCGGCAGGAAGATCCTGCTCAGCGGAAGGTAAAACGGAAGGGCGATGCCGTTGGGCGTCTGGAACGACTCGTCCGCGTAGAGCGAGGCCGGCGCACAGCCTTGGCTGAAGATGGACTGGAAGGGCGCCCCGAAACTGACGTTGTCGAATTGCTCGTAACCGATCGGGATGCCGCCGACGCTGGTGACGATGTCCTTCTTGCAGAGCTGCTTGCCTGAACGCAGGCGGTCGTCGTCTTCCTCGAAGTGCTCCCAGATCAGGTTCGCGTCGATGCGGTCGGACGGCGAGAAGCGCAGCGACAGGCGGGTTGACCACAGGTCGCGGCCGTCGATGGGGTTGCCGGTGATCTCGTTGGTGACGAAGCCTTCGCGCTTGGTCCAGGCGCCGGCGAGGCGCAGGGCGACCACATCTTCCACGATCGGGAAGTTGATCATGCCTTCCAGGCGGGTCGAATTATAGTTGGCCACGTCGGCGGAGAGCTTGGCCTCGTAGCCGAAGGTCGCCTTTTGCGAGATCAGGTTCACGACGCCCGCAGTGGCGTTGCGGCCGTAGAGCGTTCCTTGCGGGCCGCGCAGCACCTCGACCCGCTGCAGGTCGTAGAATTCCTGCTCGAAGAAGCGGTTGCGGATGAACGGCGTGTTGTTGAACGCGACCGCCACGGCCGGGTCGGTGGTCGCGGAAATGGCCTGCGTGCCGATGCCGCGTAGCTGAATCGAGTAAGATGAGAAGTTCGTCTTGGTGAACGTCATGTTCGGGACCTGGGTCATCAGGTCCGGACCGCCTGCCACCTGTGAACGCTCAAGCGCTTCCTGGCTGAACGCCGATATCGCGATCGGCACGTCCTGGATGTCTTCTTCGCGCTTCTGAGCGGTGACGATCAGCGCTTCAACCGTACCGTCAGCGCCGTCCCCCGCGGCGCTTCCGGACTGGGGGTCGGCGGCCTCCACGATGACGAAGGCCTGGCCTTCGCGGCGCCACGACAGCGCCGTGCCGGCGAGGAGTTCGTTGAGGGCGAGTTCGGGTTCCTTGTCGCCGGAAACGCCGCGCGTGACCTTGCGTTCGGTTATCGCGGAGTCGGCGAAAACGCCGTGTTCGCTCTGCACGCCGAATTGCGCCAGCGCGGTCGACAGCGGCTGTGGCGCGATGTCGAATTTCGCGGCTTCAGCCGCTTCGGCGAAACCCGCCGTGGCCAGCGCGACGCTCGCGACGCCGCACAGCAGCGCGTTACGTTTCCAACCTCTGTTCACCGGATACCTCCCCCTTATCTTGGGGAGTGCATGACTCCCCTCGATTTACAGGAGTGGGGATTTCAAAAGTCATGCAGCCGGACCCGACGCTTCGGCTGAAATTTTTTCGGGTCCGGCCAATTCGACCGCGTCGTCGTCGTTCGAAACGACGCGCGCGAAGCCGGCGGTGGTGATGACGCGGACGAAGCCGTCGACGTCGCCGGCCTTGACCACCGACACGATCCTTGCGCCGGCGATGGCGGGGTCGCGGATGACGATCTTCTTGGACGAATAGCGGTTGAGCTCGGCGGCGGCTTCGGCCAGCGGGCGGTCCTCGAAAATCAGCTGGCCTTCCAGCCAGCTGGTCGCCTTGGCCGGATCGACCTTGTCGAGCGACCAGTTGCGGTCTGGCGCGGCGACCAGCTTCGAGCCCGGGTTCATCTCCGCCGCTTCGCTGAAACGCGGCGCGTTTCGGGCGATCTGGACCGGTGGCTTGGCCTCCTCCACGCGCACGTGACCCTCGACCAGCGTCACCTCGACGGCCTTCTGCTGCAGGCGCACGGAGAAGGCCGTGCCGGTGGCGGTGACCAGCTTGTCGCCGGCGGCGACCGTGAACGGTCGCGCCTTGTCCTTTGCCACCTTGAAGAAGGCCTGGCCGCGCATCAGCCGCAGCGAGCGGCGGTCGTCGGTCTCCTTCGCGCGCACGACGGAGTCGGTATCGAGGGTCACGACAGAGCCGTCGCGCAGCCGCACCGTCGCGGTCTGGCCGACGCCCGTGCGGAAGGTCTGCTCGCCGCCGGTCAGGAAGGTGGGCGCCGGCACGTAGCCGCCCGATCCCAGCGCAGACCAGCCACCCAGCACGGCGACCGCAACCGCCGCGGCGATGCCGGCGCGCCAGCCGCGTGGCCGGGCCCGCCTTGCCTCCTCGCGGACAGTGAGGATTTCTGGATCGGAGCGCATGGCGCCAACGGCGTCCCAGGCGCCGGCGACCTCCTGGAAGGCGGCCGCGTGGTCCGGACTGCGGGTCAGCCAGACGTGCAGTTCCTGCAGCTCCTCGGCCGTCATCTTGCCGGAGCGCTTGCGGGCGAACCAGTCGGCGGCTTCCTCGATGAGGATCACGGCGTCGGTCATGGCGCCCGCCTCAGCTCGATGGTGACATGCGCCAACGCGCGGGCCACCAGCTTCGACACCGCGCTGACCGAGATGCCGAGCCTGCGGGCGATGGCCTCGTAGGTCATGTCCTCGAACCGGTGCAGGGCGAAGGCCTCACGGGTCCTCGGCGGCAGGTTGCGGATGGCGACGAGCACGCGCGCGGCTTCCTGACGGCCAATGAGGATGCGCTCGGGCGAGAAGCCCTCGGCCAGGTCATGCAGGTCGTCGATGCCCGTCTGGCCAACGTCGTGGCGCTTCGACAGCAGGTTGGCGGCGATGCGGAAGAGATAGCCCTGGACGTTGTCGATCGGATCGGCGGCGCTGCGGGCGTGCATGGCCAGGAAGACGTCCTGCACCAGCTCTTCGGCCTCGGCCGGCGGCACGCGCTTGGCGAAATATCGGCGAAGCCCGGGTCCATAACGCTCCATCCAGCCGCGCAGCTCGGCCGGGTCGATGCCCGCCGCCCTCTGCTGCGCGTGTTCCGGAGGCTGCCCCATCCCTCCCCTCACCAATCAAAAAGCGGCGCGGACGCGGCGCCCCTACCGATGATGAGTGCAGTTTGCGGAAACCATGCACCTCTGGGCAGCGATTTTTTTCTCGGGCACAAGCGTCGCCATGACTGCGGTGTCCTTCTCCGAAGCGATCAAGGTGTGGGCGCGGGTCGCGGCGCTGAGCTTTGGCGGTCCCGCGGGGCAGATCGCCGTCATGCACCGCATCCTCGTCGAGGAGCGCCGCTGGATCGGCGAGCGGCGATTCCTGCACGCGCTGAACTACTGCATGCTTCTGCCTGGGCCCGAGGCCCAGCAGCTGGCCACCTAC
>CAMLRH010000124.1 GCA_946482375.1 uncultured Caulobacteraceae bacterium
TCCGCCAACCTGCCGCTCTACAAGTACGTCGGCGGCGTCTCGGCGCGCATCCTGCCGGTCCCGATGATGAACATCATCAACGGCGGCGCGCACGCCGATAACCCGATCGACATCCAGGAATTCATGGTCATGCCGACCGGCGCGGCGACCTTCGCCGAGGCGCTGCGGATGGGCGCCGAGATCTTCCACGGCCTGAAGAAGGCCCTGAAGGACGCCGGCCACAACACCAATGTCGGCGACGAGGGCGGCTTCGCCCCCAACATCGGCTCGGCGGAGGAGGCGCTGGCCTTCATCATGAAGGCGGCGCAGGGCGTCGGTTACAAGGCCGGCGACGACTTCGTGCTGGCGCTCGACGTCGCCTCCACCGAGGTCTTCAAGAAGGGCAAGTACGAGCTGGAAGGCGAGGGCAAGAGCCTCGATCCCGCCGGCATGGTCAATTACCTGGCCAACCTCGCGGCTAAGTTCCCCATCGTCTCCATCGAGGACGGCATGGCCGAGGACGACCTCGAAGGCTGGGGCATCCTCACCGAGCGGCTCGGCAAGACGGTTCAGCTGGTTGGCGACGACCTCTTCGTCACCAACCCCGAGCGCCTGTCGATGGGCATCGGCAAGGGGCTGGCCAACTCGATCCTTGTAAAGGTCAACCAGATCGGGACCTTGTCGGAGACTCTGGACGCCGTCGATATGGCCCACCGGGCCGGCTACACCGCCGTGATGAGCCACCGTTCGGGCGAGACCGAGGATTCGACCATCGCCGACCTCGCCGTCGCGACGAACTGCGGACAGATCAAGACCGGCTCGCTGGCGCGCTCGGATCGGCTGGCCAAGTACAACCAACTCCTGCGCATCGAGGAGCAGCTGGACGACCAGGCCATCTACCCCGGCCGCGCGGCGCTGAAGGGGCGGTAATACCGGCCTTTAACGGACGTTAACCAAATCCGCCCAAGTGTCAGTGGTTGCTTGGGAATCGCCCATGGTCGAGCGTCTGCGTCCGTATCTCCCCAGCCTGCTACTGGCGGTGCTGATCGCCTATTTCGGCTATCACGCCCTGACCGGCGACCGCGGCCTGCTGACCTCCGAACAGCGCAACAAGATGCTGGTTCAGCGGCAGGCCGAACTGCGGCAGGTGCGCGCCGAACGGATGGATCTGGAGGCCCGCGCCCGTTTACTGCGCGATTCCAGTCTCTCCGCGGACCTTCTGGAGGAACGTGCGCGTTCCCTGCTAGGCTTCGCCGATCCCAGCGACTATGTGATCCGGACGAACAAGCCCTAAGCGGACCACCCCCAATTCGGTCCGCGAGGCAGAGGGACCGAAACGAATGGTGCGCAAGAACCCTTCCCCCAAGGGTGATGGCGCGGCCGGCAAGGACCGGCTGCTTGAATGGTATCGCGACATGCTGCTCATCCGCCGCTTCGAGGAGCGGGCGGGGCAGCTCTATGGCATGGGTCTGATCGGCGGCTTCTGCCATCTCTACATCGGCCAGGAAGCCATCGCCGTCGGCATGCAGTCGGTGAAGCGTGACGGCGACCAGATCATCACCGGCTACCGCGACCATGGCCACATGCTGGCCGCCGGCATGGACCCCACGGAGGTCATGGCCGAGCTGACCGGCCGCGCCGGAGGCTCATCCAAGGGCAAGGGCGGGTCGATGCACATGTTTTCGACGGAAGCCGGATTCTACGGCGGCCACGGCATCGTCGGCGCGCAGGTGTCGCTCGGCACGGGCCTGGCGCTCGCCAACAAGTATCGCGAGAACGGCGCGGTTTCCTTCACCTACTTCGGCGATGGCGCCGCCAACCAGGGCCAGGTCTATGAGAGCTTCAACATGGCCGAGCTCTGGAGCCTGCCGGTTGTCTATGTGATCGAGAATAACCAGTACGCCATGGGGACGAGCATCGAGCGCTCGTCGTCGGAGACCCGGCTGCACAAGCGCGGCGTCTCCTTCAACATCCCCGGCGAGGAAGTCGACGGCATGGACGTCGAAGCGGTCGCGGCCGCCGGCGCCAAGGCCGCCGAGCACGCCCGCGGCGGCGAAGGGCCCTACATCCTCGAGATGAAGACCTACCGCTACCGTGGCCACTCGATGAGCGACCCGGCCAAGTACCGGACCAAGGAGGAGGTCGACGAGGTCAAGAAGACCCGCGATCCCATCGAGCACCTGCGCGAGAAGCTGGAAGCCGCCGGCGTCGGCGCCGACGAGCTGAAAGCCATCGACGCCGAGGCGAAGAAGATTGTCGCCGACGCCGCTGAATTCGCTCGCAATTCGCCCGAGCCCGACCCGTCCGAACTCTACACCGACGTCTATCTGGAGGGCGCGGCGTGAGCGTGGAAGTCCTGATGCCCGCCCTCTCGCCGACCATGGAGGAGGGGACCCTCGCCAAGTGGCACGTGAAGGAAGGCGACGAGGTCAAGGCCGGCGACGTCATCGCCGAGATCGAGACCGACAAGGCGACCATGGAGGTCGAGGCCGTCGACGAAGGCGTGGTCGAGGCCATCCTCGTCCCCGAGGGCTCGGAGGGGGTTAAGGTCAACACCCCGATCGCCCGGCTGAACGGGGAAGGGCCCCCTCAGTCGGCTTCGCCGACAGCTCCCCCTGAGGGGGAGCATCCACCGGCCCAAGATCCTCCCCCTCAGGGGGAGGTGGCGCGAAGCGCCGGAGGGGGCGGGGAGGCAGCCGGTGACCCCGAGAAACAGCCGCCCGAAGAGGCCAGAAAGCAGCCCGAAGGCGAAGGCCCAGCGCCGATCACCCCAAAACAGCCACTGGCCGACCCGGAAATCCCCGCTGGCATCCAGATGGTCAAGATCACCGTCCGCGACGCGCTTCGCGACGCCATGGCCGAGGAGATGCGCCGCGACGAGAGCGTCTTTCTGATGGGCGAGGAGGTCGCGCAGTACCAGGGCGCCTACAAGGTCAGCCGCGAGCTCCTGCAGGAGTTTGGCGAACGCCGCGTGATCGACACCCCGATCACCGAGCACGGTTTCGCCGGTCTGGGCGTCGGCGCGGCCATGGCCGGTTTGAAGCCCATCGTCGAGTTCATGACCTGGAACTTCGCCATGCAGGCGATCGACCAGATCATCAATTCGGCGGCCAAGACGCTCTACATGTCGGGCGGCCAGATCCGCTCGTCGATCGTCTTCCGGGGCCCCAACGGCGCCGCGGCCCGGGTGGCGGCCCAGCACAGCCAGGACTATTCCCCCTGGTACGCCCACGTGCCGGGGTTGAAGGTCGTGGCCCCCTATGACGCCGCCGACGCCAAGGGCCTGCTAAAGGCCGCCATCCGCGACCCCAACCCCGTCGTCTTCCTCGAGCACGAGATGCTCTACGGCGTCGAGTTCGAGATACCGCAGGTCGACGACTGGGTCCTGCCCATCGGCAAGGCCAAGGTCCGCCGGGAGGGGGACGGCGTCACGCTGACCGCCCACTCCCGCATGGTCGGCCTGGCGCTGAAGGCCGCCGAGGAATTGGCCAAGGAAGGCATCGAGGCCGAGGTCATCGACCTGCGCACCCTGCGCCCGCTCGACCACGCGACCATCGTCGAGAGCGTCAAGAAGACCAACCGCTTGGTCTCCTGCGAGGAAGGTTGGGGCCCGATGGGCGTCGGCGCCGAGGTCGTGGCGCGGGTGATCGAACACGCCTTCGACTATCTGGACGCCCCGCCGCTGCGGGTCTGCCAGGAGGATGTGCCGCTGCCCTACGCCGCCAACCTCGAGGCCTTGTCTCTTCCGTCCGTCGAGAAGATCGTGAAAGCCGCCAAGGAGGTCAGCTACCGATGATCTCTTTTATCCGCTCATTCCCGCGAAAGCGGGAACCTAGGCTTTTTATGACAGCTCACCGCCCTCCGATAACAAACCTGGGTCCCCGCTTTCGCGGGGATGAGCGGGGGTTGGGTTGATGAAGGTTCACACCGGCGGCTGCCACTGCGGCGCGGTGCGCTTCGAGGCGCAGCTGCCGCGAACGGTCGAGGCCCAGGCCTGCAACTGTTCGATGTGCGAGAAGCTGGGCTTCATCCACATCATCGTGCCTGAGAGCCGCTTCGCCATCACGGCGGGCGAGGACGCGATCAGGACCTACACCTTCAACACCGGCGTCGCGAAGCACACCTTCTGCTCGGTCTGTGGCGTGAAGGCCTTCTACCGGCCGCGTTCGAACCCGGACGGCTGGTCGATCAACGCCCGCTGCCTCGACGAGCCCGGCGCGCTCGACATCGAGATTGGGGCTTTTGACGGCCGTAACTGGGAGGCCCATGCCGCCTCTCTCGCCCACCTGTCGCGGGAAGACGCATGACCGAGATTCTGATGCCCGCCCTGTCGCCCACCATGGAGGAGGGGACCCTCGCCAAGTGGCACGTGAAGGAAGGCGACGAGGTCAAGGCCGGCGACGTCATCGCCGAGATCGAGACCGACAAGGCGACCATGGAGGTCGAGGCCGTCGATGAAGGCGTGGTCGAAGCGATCCTGGTGCCCGAAGGCTCCGAGGGCGTGAAGGTCAACGCGCCGATCGCGCGGTTGAAGGGGGAGGGTGAGCCCCCTCAGTCGGCTGCGCCGACAGCTCCCCCAAAAGGGGAGCATCCGCGGCCGGCGCCGACCCCGGATCCTCCCCCTCAGGGGGAGGTGGCGCGAAGCGCCGGAGGGGGCATGCCCTCGCAAGCCGGCGGTGAGACCGGCGGAACGACGACGGCCCCTACGCCCAAGACCAACGGCGCCAACGGCTCGCGCGTGGCGGCCTCGCCGCTTGCGCGCAGGATCGCTTTCGTGGCGGGAGTGGACCTCAGCACCCTCAAGGGCACCGGCCCGCATGGCCGTATCGTGAAGGCCGATGTGGAGGCCGCGCGTGGCAAGGCTCCGACCCCGGCGCCGCAGGCCGCTTCCGCCGCTGCGCCTCGTCAGGTCCAGACGCTGGAGCAGATGGGCATCGTGCCCGGCAGCTACGACCTCGTCCCACTCGACGGGATGAAGAAGACCGTGGCGCGGCGGATGACCGACAGCTTCCGCGACGTGCCGCACTTCCCGCTGAACATCGACCTGAAGATCGACACCCTGCTGGCCGCCCGCACCCGCATCAACGCGCTGCTGGAGGCCGAGGGGGTGAAGGTCAGCGTCAACGACCTCGTCATCAAGGCCGCCGCCATGGCGCTGAAGCGCGTGCCGGAGGCCAACGCTTCCTACACGCCGGAGGGCATCGCCATGCACCACCATGCGGACGTGGCCATGGCCGTGGCCATCGACGGCGGCCTGATCACCCCCATCGTCCGCGCCGCCGAGAACAAGGGCCTCAAACAAATCGCCAGCGAAGCCAAAGACTTGGCCGAACGAGCTCGGAACCGGAAGTTGAAGCCCGAGGAGTACCTGGGCGGCACCTTCACGGTTTCCAACCTCGGCATGTTCGGCATCAAGTCGTTCAACTCGATCATCAACGAGCCGCAGGGCGCGATCATGAGCGTCGGGGCCGGCGAGCAGCGACCGGTGGTCAGGAACGGCGAGCTGAAGATCGCCACCGTGATGACCGTCACCCTGACCTGCGACCACCGCGTGGTGGACGGCGCCATCGGCGCGAAGTTCCTCAGTGCGTTCAAGGCGATGATCGAAGATCCTGCGACGATGTTGGTGTAACGTGGACTTTGATGTCGTGATTATCGGCGCCGGGCCGGGCGGCTACGTCACCGCCATCCGCGCGAGCCAGCTCGGCCTGAAGACGGCCATCGTCGAGCGCGAGAACCTGGGCGGCGTCTGCCTCAACTGGGGCTGCATCCCGACCAAGGCGCTACTGAAGACCGGCGAGGTCTATGAGCAGCTCGGCCATCTCGGCGACTACGGCCTGGCCGCCGAGGGGCGTTCCTACGACTTCGCCAAGGTGATCGACCGTTCGCGCAAGGTCGCCAAGCAGCTCAATCAGGGCGTCGCCTTCCTGATGAAGAAGCACAAGGTCGAGGTCGTCATGGGCGAGGCGCGCCTGGAGAAGGCCTCGCCCGCGCCGAAGGTCGTCGTCGGCGACCGCACGATCACGGCCAGGCACGTCATCCTCGCCACCGGCGCCCGCGCCCGGACCATCCCCGCCATCGGCCTGGAACCCGACGGCGAGCGGGTCTGGACCTACCGCGAGGCCCTGGTCCCGAAGTCGGCGCCGAAGAGCCTGATCGTTATCGGCTCGGGCGCCATCGGAATCGAATTCGCCAGCTTCTACAGGGCTCTAGGCGCAGACGTTACGGTCATCGAGATGATGGACCGCGTCCTGCCTGTCGAGGACGAGGAAGTCTCCAAGGCCGCCCAAAAGGCGTTCGAAAAGCGCGGGCTCAACTTCCGCCTCTCGGCCAAGGTCCAGAAGCTCACCAAATCGAAGGCTGGCGTCACCGTCGAGCTCGAAGGCGAAAAGCTGGAGGCGGAGGTCGCCATCGTCGCCGTCGGTATCACCGGCAATGTCGAGAACCTGGGCCTGGAAGACCTCGGCGTGAAGGTCGATCGCGGCCATGTCGTGATTGACTCGGCGGGGCGCACCAACGTCGCGGGCCTCTACGCCATCGGCGACCTCGCCGGGCCCCCGTGGCTCGCCCACAAGGCCTCGCACGAGGGCGTCCACTGCGTCGAAGCCATCGCCGGCTTTGCGACGCCCAACGTCCACGCGCCGATCCCCGGCTGTACCTATTCAGACCCGCAGATCGCCTCTGTCGGCCTGACCGAAGCCGCCGCCAGAGAGGCTGGTCACGAGGTCAAGGTCGGCCGCTTCCCGTTCAGCGCCAACGGCAAGGCCATCGCCGCGAACCACACGACGGGCTTCGTGAAGACGGTGTTCGACGCCAGGACCGGCGCGCTGCTCGGCGCTCACATGATCGGCGCCGAGGTCACCGAGATGATCCAGGGCTTCGCGCTGGCGATCACGCTGGAGGCCACCGAGGAAGACCTGATGGCCACCGTCTTCCCGCATCCGACGATGAGCGAGGCCATGCACGAGGCCTCGCTCGACGCCTACGGCCGGGTTCTCCACATCTAGGCTTTGCGGCGCATGACCCCGTCGACGCTCAGCGCGCCCGGGCCCGCGAAGACCAGGTAGAGGAAGACGAAGCAGAACAGGATCGCCGCGTCGCCGCCGTTGTTGACGGGGAAGGGGCTCTGCGGCGCGTGCGCCATCCAGTAGGCGACCGCCATCTGGCCCGAGAGGATGAAGGCGACCGGCCGCGTAAACAGGCCGATCAGCAGCAGGGCGCCGCCGAAGGCCTCCAGCATGCCGGCAATTCCGGGCAGCGTGAGCACGAAGCCCATGCCGCCGTGTTCTCCCGCAGGGAAGTTGAACAGCTTCTGGGTGCCGTGCTCGATAAACAGCAGGGCGGCGACGATACGCAGGATACCCAGCGCCAGCGGCGCCCAGGCGTTCAGACGTTCAAGCATGGCGATCCTCTTCGGTTAAGCCGCGCGCGCCGTCTCCGCGATACGTTGGATGGCGACGTAGTCCGTCTTGCCGGTGCCCAGCACGGGCACTTCGGTGACCTTGAGGATTTTGCGCGGCACCGCCAGTTCCGGCGCGCCGACTTCCTGGGCGTGGGCCACCAGCGGGGCGACGTTGGCGTCGCGGCAGTCGGTGACCAGGATCAGCTTCTCGCCCTTCTTCGGGTCGGGCATCGAGATCACGGCGTGACGGCCGTCCGGCCAGACGGCCGACGCCAGGTCCTCGGCCGCCGTCAGCGACACCATCTCGCCGCCGATCTTGGCGAAGCGCT
>CAMLRH010000125.1 GCA_946482375.1 uncultured Caulobacteraceae bacterium
GTGATGGTGTTCATGCTGCGGCCCGGGACGTCGAAGGTGACCAGCGCCACGCCGTCGCCATCGACCTCGATCTTGAAGTTTTCCATTGTCTCTATTCCTGAGGTCTTAGACGCGTTCGATGACGGTGGCGGTGCCCATGCCGGCGCCGACGCAGAGGGTGACGAGAGCGGTTTCCTTGTCGGAGCGCTCCAGCTCGTCGAGCACGGTGCCGAGGATCATGGCCCCGGTGGCGCCCAGCGGGTGGCCCATGGCGATGGCGCCGCCGTTCACGTTCATCTTCTCGTGGGAGATGTCGAGCGCCTGCATCATGCGCAGCACGACCGAGGCAAAGGCCTCGTTCAGTTCGTAGAGGTCGATGTCGTCGACTTCCATGCCGAGCTTCTTCAGCAGCTTCTCGGTCACGAACGACGGACCGGTCAGCATGATCGAAGGCTCGGAGCCGATGGAGGCCATGCCCTTGACCCGCGCGCGGGGCTTCAGGCCAAGCGCTTCGCCCATCTCCCTGGTGCCGAAGAGGACGCCGGCGGCGCCGTCGACGATGCCCGACGAGTTGCCGGCGTGGTGGACGTGTCTTACCTGCTCAACTTGCGGATAGCGCTGGGTGACGACGCCGTCGAAGGCCATCTCACCCATGGCGCCGAACGACGGGTTCAGCGAGGCCAGGCTCTGCATGGAGGCGTCGCCGCGGACGGTTTCGTCATGCTTGAGGATCGGCAGACCGAGCTGGTCGCGCACCGGCACGACCGACTTGGAGAAGCGGCCTTCGGCCCAGGCGCGGGCGGCGCGCTTCTGGCTCTCGACCGCATAGGCGTCCACGTCGTCGCGGCTGAAGCCGTAGAGGGTGGCGATCAGGTCGGCGCCGATGCCCTGCGGCGCGAAGTAGGTCTTGAAGGCGCTCGACGGATCGGTCGGCCAGGCGCCGCCGTCGCTGCCCATCGGCACCCGGGACATCGACTCGACGCCGCCCCCGATGGCCATGTCGGCCTCGCCGCTGATGACCTTGGCCGCGGCCATGTTGCAGGCTTCCAGGCCAGACGCGCAGAAGCGGTTGACCTGCACGCCGGCCGTGGTCTCGGCATAGTCGGCGGCCAGCACGGCGGTGCGGGTGATGTCCGCGCCCTGCTCGCCGACCGGCGAGACGCAGCCCATGACCACGTCGTCGACCTTGCTGGTGTCGAGGTTGTTGCGGTCGCGCAGGTTCTCAAGCACCTGCGTCGCGAGCGACAGGGCGGTGATCTCGTGCAGCGAGCCGTCCTTCTTGCCCTTGCCGCGGGGCGTGCGCACCGCGTCGAAGATGTAGGCGTCGGCCATTGGTCTGGTCCTTCCTTGGCGTGTTCTCAGGCGTCTTGCGGGACGCGTTGGGGTTCGATGGCCACCTCGGTTCTGACCGAGTTGGCGATGAAGCATTCCTCGTGAGCGCGGTGGTGAAGCTGGTCCACGTCCTGGGCCGAGGGTTGGTTGTCTTTAAAAACTATATAGGGCTTCAGCGTGACCTTTGTCATGGCCAGCTTGCCGTCGGCGTTCTTGGCCATGACGCCCTCGGCCTCGTCGCGATAGCTCTCGACGGCGAGCCCGGCGTCCCTGGCGATGTGCAGGAACCACAGCATGTGGCAGGCCGACAGCGAGGCGACGAAGGCCTCCTCCGGATCGACCGCCGCGGCGACCGAGAAGGGCTCGCGCACCACATGCGGCGAGGCCGAGCCCGGCACCGTCACGCCTTCGTCGAAGGTCATCGTATGGGCGCGGCTGTAGCGGCCGGCGGCGAAGTCTTCGCCCTCCGTCAGCTTCCAGTCGATGATCGCCCGATACGTCGCCATCAGAGGGTCCGCGCGATCAGCAGCTTCATGATCTCGTTCGTGCCGCCGTAGATGCGCTGCACGCGGCTGTCGCGGTACATGCGGCTGATCGGATACTCGTCCATGTAGCCGTAGCCGCCGAACAGCTGCAGGCACTCGTCGACGATCTTGTTCTCCAGGTCGCTGACCCAGTACTTGGCCATCGAGGCCGTCGCGGCGTCGAGGTTGCCCTTCAGGTGCTGCTCGATGCAGTGGTTGACGAAGACGCGGGCGACGGTCGCCTCGGTCTTGCACTCGGCCAGCTTGAACTGGGTGTTCTGGAAGTCGATCAACTTCCTGCCGAAGGCGGTGCGCTCCTTGACGTAGGCGATGGTCAGCGCCAGCGCCTGCTCGATCACCGCGATGCCGCCGACGGCGATGTTGAGCCGCTCCTGCGGCAGCTGGCCCATCAGCTGGAAGAAGCCGTGGCCTTCGCCTTCGCCGAGTAGGTTCGAGGTCGGCACGCGCACGTCGTTGAAGAACAGCTCGGAGGTGTCCTGCGCCGACTGGCCGAGCTTGTGCAGGTTGCGGCCGCGCTCGAAGCCCTCGGCCTCGTCGGTCTCGACGAAGATCAGCGAGGTGCCGCGCGCGCCCTGGGCCGGGTCGGTCTTGGCGACGACGCAGATCAGGTTCGCCGTCTGGCCGTTGGTGATGAAGGTCTTCTGGCCGTTGATGACGTACTCGTTGCCGTCGAGCTTGGCGGTCGTCTTGACGCCCTGCAGGTCCGAACCCGCGCCCGGCTCGGTCATGGCGATGGCGGTGACATACTCGCCGGTGCAGATCTTCGGCAGCCAGCGGCGGCGCTGGTCCTCGGTGCCGTAGTGGAGGATGTACGGCGCGACGATGGCGTTGTGCAGGCTGATGCCGAAGCCGTCGACGCCCTTGGCCGCCAGCTGCTCCATCAGGATGACTTCGTGGCGGTAGTCGCCGCCGGCGCCGCCGTATTCCTCGGGCATCGACAGGCCGAGCAGCCCGGCCTCGCCCGCCTTGTTCCACATGTCGCGATCGACAACGCCCTGCTCGCGCCAGCGCGCCGTGACTTCCGGCGGCGCATGCTCCTCGAAGAACTTGCCGACGGCGTCCTCGAAGATGTTCAGCTCTTCCTCGGCCAGGAAGGCGGGGCGTTCGACGTTCAATGCGGGCACGGCGGCTCCTCGGAAAAACATCGGCCCCGGACGCTGTTGGGAGCGCCCGGGGCCGGGGACTTTACGCCTGTCGGAGGGCCTTGGTTAGAAGGCTTCGACCGGCATGGACATCATGGTGTCCGCTCCAGTCTTCAGCTTTGCCAGATGCGACGCAGCGTCAGGCAAGAGGCGCTCGATGTAGTAGCGGGCGGTGATCAGCTTGTTCTGGTAGAACGGATCGGTGTCGCCCTCGGCGATCTTGGCCAGCGAGACCTTGGCCATGATGGCCCACATGTAGGCCAGGCACGAGTAGCCGAAGAGGTGCATGAAATCGACCGAGGCCGCGGCGGCGTGGTCGGGGTTCTGCAGCCCGTTCTGCATCAGCCACATGGCGGCGTCCTGCAGTTGCTCCTTCGAGTTGCGGACGGCGTCCACGAAGGGCTGCAGCTCGGCGTCGCCTTCGTTCTGGTTGGCGAAGCCTTCCAGCTCGGCCAGGAAGGTCATGATCCCCCGGCCGTTCTTGGCCGGCAGCTTGCGGCCGATCAGGTCCAGCGCCTGGATGCCGTTGGTGCCCTCGTAGATCATGGTGATCCGGGCGTCGCGCAGGTACTGGCTGGCCGGGAAGTGCTCGGTGAAGCCCGAACCGCCGTGCACCTGCATCGAGTCCACGCAGGCCTTGAAGCCCTTGTCGGTCAGGAAGCCTTTCACGACCGGGGTGAGGAGCTGCATGTAGTCCTCGGCCTTGGTGCGTTCGTCCTCGTCGGGATGGACGCGGGCGAGGTCGCCGCGCAGCGCCGTCCAGAACAGGAAGCAGCGGCCGCCTTCGACGAAGGCCTTGGTGTCGAGCAGCATGCGCCGCACGTCGGGGTGCACGATGATCGGGTCGGCCGGGCCGTCCGGGTTCTTCACGCCGGTCAGCGAGCGCATCTGCAGGCGATCCTTGGCGAAGCTGGCGGCCGCCTGGTAGGCGGCTTCCGCCTGGCCGAGGCCCTGCAGGCCGACGCCGACGCGGGCTTCGTTCATCATCACGAACATGATCTTCAGGCCGCTGTTCGGCTCGCCGACCAGCCAGCCCTTGGCGTCCTCGTACTGCATGACGCAGGTGGCGTTGCCGTGGATGCCCATCTTCTCTTCCAGGCCCACGCACTTGGCGTTGTTGCGCTCGCCTGGATTGCCGTTCTCGTCGGGGATGAACTTGGGGACGATGAAGAGGCTGATGCCCTTCACGCCTTCAGGCGCGCCTTCGATGCGGGCCAGCACGAGGTGGACGATGTTCTCGGCCATGTCGTGCTCACCGCCCGAGATCCAGATCTTCTGGCCGGTGATGCGGTAGGTGCCGTCGTCGTTGGGGACCGCCTTGGTGCGCAGCAGGCCCAGGTCCGTGCCGCACTGCGGCTCGGTCAGGTTCATGGTGCCGCCCCAGACGCCTGGCGTCATCTTCGGCAGGTAGAGGTCCTTCAGTTCCTCGGAGGCGCCGGAGTGGATCGCCTCGGCGGCGCCGTGCGTCAGGCCGGGGTACATGCAGAAGGCCATGTTGGCGGCCGTCGACATCTCCGAATAGGACAGCGACAGGATGCGCGGCAGGCCCTGGCCGCCGTACTTCGGGTCGGACGACAGGCCCAGCCACCCGTTCTCGGTCATCGCCTTGTAGGCTTCCTTGAAGCCGGTCGGCGTGGTGACCGTGAAGTCCGGATTCCACTTGCAGCCTTCCTTGTCGCCGACGCTGTTCAGCGGGGCGAGGACTTCGCTGGTGAACTTGCCGGCCTGGTCGAGGATCTGCTCGACGACCTCCCAGGGCGCGTCGGCGAAGCCGGGCAGGTTGGAGTAGTTTTCGATCTCCAGCACATCGCGGAGCAGGAAGGCATGGTCCCGAACGGGGGCCTGATACGTCATTGAGCGCGTCCTTCGTTAAAGGGCGTGATTGATCCAGACAGAGGCTTGGGCGTGGGCGCCCGCGCCGAACTCACGATGCGTAAGGGAAATTCCGGGAGGTCAGCCGATCAGGCGTCGAGGCGGGCGGCGAGCGCCAGCTCGTAGTCCGCGGCCCGGGGCAGCAGGTCTGGCCGGGTCTCGGTCAGACGCCTTTCGAGGGCTTCGCAGGCCTCGTGGAGCTGCTGGATGGCGCCTTCGATGTCTTCGCGTTGCTGCTCGAGAGCCACGATCCGCTCACGGAACTTGCGCAGCGACTTGGCGTGTTGGGCCGCGCCGCCGTCATCCGTGTTGTAGAGGTCGAGGATCTCGCGGATCTCGGCGAGGGACAGGCCCACCCGCTTGCCGCGGAGTATCAGCTGCAGACGCGCCCGGTCCCGGTAGGAGTAGACCCGGTTCAGCCCTTCACGCGCCGGCGCCAGCAGACCCTTGTCTTCATAGAAGCGCAGGGCGCGCGGCGTGACTTTGAACTCCAGGCAGAGCTGGCGAATGGTGAAGGTGCGTTCGGGGCGGCGCAGCTCGATCGGCATCTGGGCGTAATCCTCCTCCTCCCCTAAGGGGAGCCGCTGAACGGTAAATTCCTCTTACGTTAACGTCAACTATCAGATGTTTACACCAATGTCAATGTGAGCGACCGTCCCGGAGCGGTTCTCACCCTTAGGTTTACATTCCTACCGGATCGGCCTAACAGCACGCGTTAAAGTAGCAAACGCCGGAACGCGCTCCCCCAATGTCAGCGCTCGATCACCAGGAGATCTGGGCCGCCATCGACAAGCTGGCGGTGCGGTTTGGCACGTCACCTTCCGGGCTGGCGCGGCTGGCGGGGCTCGATCCGACCAGCTTCAACCGCTCGAAACGCGGTGACGACCGCCCCCGCTGGCTCTCCACCGAGAGCCTCGCCAAGGTGCTGACCGCGACCGGCGTCTCCTTCGCCGAGTTCGCCAGACTGGCCGAGGGCGACCGCAGGCCCCGCCGCGCAGTGCCGCTGATCGGCATGGCCCAGGCCGGTTCGGACGGCTACTTCGACGACTGCGGCTTCCCGGTCGGCGGCGGCTGGGAGGAAGTGGCCTTCCCCGGCATGGCCGAGGAGGGCTGCTACGCGCTGGAAATCAGCGGCGACTCCATGGCCCCCGTCTACCGCGACGGCGACCGCATCGTCGTCGTCCCCATCGCCGAACCCCGCCGTGGCGACCGGGTGGTGCTGAAGACCGTGGAAGGCGAGGTGCTGGCCAAGGAAGTCGCGAGGCTCACCGCCCACACCATCGAACTCGCCTCGCTGAACCCGGCCTACGAACCCCGCACCATCGCCCGCAAGGACGTCATCTGGATCGCGCGCATCATCTGGGCGAGCCAGTAGGCCCAAATCCCGATCACTCCCGCGAAGGCGGGAGCCCAAGCTGAATCGCCGCTTGGGTCCCCGCCTTCGCGGGGACGATCGGTTAGAGCCCCAGCTTCTCCTCGATCAGCGCGATCGTCCGGTCCAGCCCGAAGATGGCGGCGAAAGAGCCGAACCTCGGGCCCTGGCTTTGGCCGAGGAGGACTTCGTAGAGGGCCTGGAACCAGGCGCGCAGCGGCTCGAAGGCGTGCGTCTTGCCGACGTCGTAGACCTCGTTCTGGATCGTCTCGGCGTCGGCGCCGGCAGGCAGCGCCTTGAAGCGGGTTACGAGCTCTTCCATCGCCGCGCGTTCCTTGGCGTCCGGCGCGCGGAACTTCTTATTCGGAGCGACGAAGTCCTCGTAGTAGTTCAGCGCATAGCCGGCCAGGCGGTCGAGCAGCGGCTCGCTCTCCGGCGTCGCGCCGGGGATGTGCTTGGAGAGGAAGCCCCACAGAACCTCGCGCGATCCCGCGTCCGACGCCGACACGAGGTTCAGCATCAGCGAGAAGCTGACCGGCGAGGGCTTGGCCGGCGGATTGCCCGCATGCACATGCCAGACCGGGTTGTTGAGGTCCGGCCCGCCCGCCTCACGCCGATGCCAGGCGTCGAGGTGCTGCAGGTACTCGTCGGCGGCCTTGGGGATGACGTCGAAGTAGAGCCGCTTCGCCGACTTCGGCGACTGGTACATATAGAAGGCCAGGCTCTCCGGCGCCGCATAGCGCAGCCACTCGTCCATGGTCAGGCCGTTGCCCTTGGACTTGGAGATCTTCTGGTTGTTCTCGTCCATGAAGAGCTCGTAGTGGAAGCTCTCCGGCGGCGTCCCGCCCAGCACCTTGCAGACCTGGTTCGACACGCGGACCGAGTCGATCAGGTCCTTGCCGCTCATCTCGTAATCGACGCCGAGCGCCGTCCAGCGCATCGCCCAGTCGGGACGCCACTGGATCTTCACGTGGCCGCCGGTGACGGGGACTTCCGTGCGCGCTCCGTCCTCGTCCTCGAAGACGATCGTTCCCTTTTCCAGGTTTCGCTCCAGCGTCGGGACCTGCAGCACCCGCCCGGTCTTCGGGCTGATCGGCAGGAAGGGCGAGTAGGTGGCGCGGCGCTCTTCGCCGAGCGTCGGCAGCATCACCTTCTGGATGGCGTCGAACCGCTCCAGCATGGCCAGCAGCACCGGATCGAACCGCCCCGAGCGGTAGCAGTCGGTGGCCGACAGGAACTCGTAGTCGAAGCCGAAGCCGTCGAGGAAGACGCGCAGACGGGCATTGTTGTGAGCCCCGAAGCTGTCGTGCCCGCCGAACGGGTCGCGCACGTCGCGGACCGGCTTGTCGCGGTCCTCCTCCAGCATGGCGCGGTTGGGCACGTTCTCCGGAATCTTCCGCAGGCCGTCCATGTCGTCGGAGAAGACGATCAGCCGCGTCGGGATGGCGTCGTCGGTCAGCGCCCGGAA
>CAMLRH010000126.1 GCA_946482375.1 uncultured Caulobacteraceae bacterium
TGCCGCCTCTCGACCACGCCGCCGGGGGCCGGGCAAGGCAGGCTCCGCAGCGTCAGCGTAAGGAAGCCTCTAAATTGAGCCGGCGCCCATAAAACAGGCGCCCGGCGCCCAACATTCAAGCATTGCCGTTTTGACCTTGTGAGCGCCGATAAGTCACCCGTAGATGCCGCCCAACGTTTGTTTGAAGGGCCTTTGGCATGCGTGACGACACCCCGGTTCTGATCGGAGCGGGCCAATTCACCTATCGGGGTTCCGCGGCCGAATCGCCGACGCCGCTGCAGTTGCTGAAGATTGCGGCGGAACGGGCGGCCGAAGACGCGGGCCTGCGGGCTTCGGCGCTGAGCGGGCTGGACGCGCTGGCGGTGGTCGGCTTCACGATCGACGCGCCGGGCCAGCTGGCGCAAATGCCGATCCCGCGGATGAAGAACGCCCCGGCCAGCTTCGCCAAGGCTGTCGGCGCCAAGCCGGCGTGGAGCGTCTACAGCTACATGGGCGGCAACACGCCCCAGCAGGTGGTCAACACGCTGTGCGAGCGCATCGCCAATGGCGAGGCCGAGCTTGGGCTGGCCGTCGGCGCGGAGTTCCTCGGCTCGCTGATGAAGCGGGTGAAGGCGGGCGTCGGCTTCGACGGCTACGGCGACGACGAGCAGGACGAACCGCAGCGCATCGGCGATGGGCGTCCGGGCGTGACGCCGTACGAGGCCGCGCACGGGCTGAACTTCCCCACAAACACCTATCCGCTGTTCGAGAATGCGCTCAGGGCGCGCGACGGCCGCTCCATCGCCGATCACAACCGGCGCATGGGTGAGCTGTTCGCGCCGTTCACTGAGGTCGCCGCAAAGAACCCTTACAGCTGGTTCCCGAAGGCGCGGTCGGCCGAGGAGCTGGTCGCTGTCTCCGACGACAACCGCATGGTCGGCTTCCCGTACCCCAAGTACCTCAACGCCATCATCCAGGTAGATCAGTCGGCCGGCGTGCTGATCGCCTCGGCGAAGAAGGCGCGGGAACTGGGTGTGCCGGAGGACCGCTGGGTCTTCCTGCACGGCTGCGCCGACGCCTCCGACCTCTGGTATCCGCTGGAGCGGCAGAACTATCACTCGAGCCCGGCGATGCGGCTGACCGGCAAGCGGGCGCTGGAGATGGCGGACATCTCCATCGACGACGTGAAGTTCATCGACCTCTATTCGTGCTTCCCCTCGGCGGTGGAGATCGGCGCGGAAGAGCTGGGCCTGTCGCTCGACGACCCGCGAGGCTTCACGCTGACCGGCGGGCTGCCCTACTTTGGCGGGCCGGGGAACAACTACGCCATGCACGGCATCGCCGAGGTGATGAGCCGGCTGCGCGCCAACCCCGGCGAGTGGGGCCTGACCACCGCCAACGGCTGGTTCCTGACCAAGCAGTCGACCGGGGTCTATTCGACCAATCGCGTGGAAGGCCGCTGGGAACGCCAGGACTCGAAGGTCATCCAGAGTCAGATCGACGCCTTGCCGCACCCGGAAATCGTCGAACAGCCGCAAGGCCGCGCGACGGTGGAGACCTACACCGTCATCCACGCGCGGGAGGGCTACCGCGACGGGGTCATCATCGGTCGCGACGAGCAGGACCGGCGGTTCGTGGCGGTGACGCCGAACGACGAGGCGACGCTGCGTGATCTGGAGAGCCGCGAAGGCGTGGGGCGGACGGGCACGGTTGCGCGGCATCCGGATGGGAAGAGGAACCTGTTTGTTCCGGACTAACCCCTCCGCTCATTCCCGCGAAGGCGGGAACCCAGGCTTTTTATGAAACGCTCGCGCCCTACGATAACAAACCTGGGTCCCCGCCTTCGCGGGGATGAGCGGAAGTAGGAATGGCCCGCATCTACATGATCCGCCACGGTCGTCCGGCCTCGACCTGGGGCGACGAGGACCTCGATCCCGGTCTGGACGATACGGGCTGGGTGCAGGCCGAGCAGGCGGCCGAGGCGCTGCTGGCCATGCCGGACCGGCCGGGGCGGGTGGTGTCATCCCCCCTGCGCCGCTGCCGCGAGACGGCAGAGCCGTTCGCCCGCGCGCTGGGTGTTTCCGTCGAGATCGACCCGCGCGTCGGCGAAATCCCGACACCCGCCGCGCTGGCGCACGAGGATCGGCCCGGCTGGCTGCGGCAGGCGTTCGGTGGGCTATGGCGAGAGATCGAGGGCGACCTCGACTATGACGGCTGGCGAAACGGGGTGGCCGGGGCTGTCGCCGCCTACGAAGGCGTGGCGGTGTTCAGCCACTACGTCGCCATCAACGCCGCCGTCTCGACCGCGCTGGGCGACGAGCGGGTGATGGGTTTTCGCCCCGACCATTGCTCGATCACGGTGTTCGAGCCGCGCGACGGCGGCTTGATCCTGATCGCGAAAGGCCGTGAAGCTGCCACCCAGGTTCTTTGAACCGGGAGCATCCATGCCGCGTGAAATCCTGACCTGCGCCGAAACCGCCGCCGCCGACCGGGCGGCCATCGACGCGGGCACGCCGGGGACGACATTGATGCACCGGGCGGGCAAGGCGGTCGCCGGCGCCATCATCCAGAGCTTCCCGCGCCAGCCGGTGGTCGTGCTGTGCGGCCCCGGCAACAACGGCGGCGACGGCTATGTCATCGCCGGCGAACTGCGCGAGCACGGCTGGACGGTGGGGGTCGGGGCGCTGGAGGCGCCCGCGACCGCCGATGCGAAGGACGCCGCCGCGAAATGGGGCGGGGAGGTCGGGCCGCTCGGTTCGGAACTGAGGCCCGGCGTTCTCTATGTCGACGCGCTGTTCGGGGCGGGGTTGTCCAAGCCGTTGGCGGGCGTCCCGCTGCAACTCGCCCACCAGTCGGAGGCCCACGCCCGCCAGATCGTCGCCGTCGACGTCCCGAGCGGCCTTTCCGGCGACACCGGCAAACCGCTGGACGGCGCCTGTTTCCACGCGGCCCTGACCGTCACCTTCCATCGTCGCAAGCCCGCCCACGTGCTGGAGCCCGGTCGTTCGCTCTGCGGCGATGTCGTTGTCGCCGACATTGGACTGGGGGCGGTGGAAACGAAGCTCTGGGAAAACAGCCCGGCGCTGTGGGCGCACCATTTTCCCTGGCCGACGGCGCAGTCGCACAAGCACGCGCGGGGGCGCCTGGTCGTGGTGAGTGGCGAGGCGTGGAAGACCGGCGCCGCACGGCTGGCGGCGAGAGGAGGGCTTCGGCTCGGCGCGGGGCTGGTGACCGTGCTGTCGCCGCCGAGCGCGCTCGCGGAAAACGCCGCCCAGCTGGAAGCCGTCATGTTGGCGCCGTTCGAGATCGACCTTGAGCTCGAAGCCGCCGCCGAGGCCGCCGACGCCGCCGTCATCGGGCCTGCGGCGGGGGTGGGAGCCGCGACCCGCGCCAACCTGCTGGCGCTGGCCCGCGCCGGCGCCGCGCTGGTCGTCGACGCCGACGCGCTGACAACGTTCCGCGACCGTCCCGGCGACCTGTTCAACGCGCTGGACCGCGACGATGTCCTGACCCCGCACCCCGGCGAGTTCGAGCGTCTCTTCCCCGGCCTGCTGGAAAAGTCGCCCCACCGGATCGCCGCCGCCCAGGAAGCGGCCAGGACGGCCAACGCCATCGTGCTGCTGAAAGGCACCGACACGGTCATCGCCGCGCCGGATGGGCGAACAGCGGTGAACACCAACGGCTCGCCGTGGTTGGCCACGGCCGGCTCGGGCGATGTGCTGGCGGGCTTCATCGCCGGCCTGCTCGCCCAGAACATGGACAGCTTCGAAGCCGCCTGCGCCGCCGCCTGGATTCACGCCGAGTGCGCGGGGACGTTCGGCCCCGGTCTGATCGCCGAGGATTTGCCGGACCTAGCCCCCGCCGTGCTCGCCAAGCTTTACGCCGAGCGTCCGCGCCCGTAAGGCGTCGTCCCGCGCGGATGTGGCGGAACTGGTAGACGCACTGGATTTAGGTTCCAGCGCCGCAAGGCGTGGAGGTTCGAGTCCTCTCATCCGCACCATTCTGCTTCGCCCTTCGGGCTTCGCAGAACTGGTCCTGCTTCGGGGGCGAAGCAGAATGCCCTGCGAAGCCTTGGCGGAGCAGGGCTGCTGACGATTGCCGCGAGGGCTTGGCCCCCAAGAACCCGCGTGACATAAGACCCGCCTCTTTTTCCGCCGCGCCTCATGGGCCGCGGCCCTACCGCTGTTGAGAATGTCGATGCAAGTCGTTGAAAAGTCGGGCGACGGCCTGAGCAAGGTGTTTGGCGTGACGGTGCCGGCCGGTGAGCTGGCCAAGCGGCTGGACGCCCGGATCGCCGAGATCACCCCGCGCCTTAACATCAAGGGCTTCCGCCCGGGCAAGGTGCCGCCGGCCCATATCCGCCGCCTGCACGGCAAGGCGCTGATGGCCGAAGTGGTCGAACAGACCGTCGCCGAGACCCGCCAGAAGGTGCTCGACGAGAACAACCTGCGCCCCGCGACCGAGCCGAACCTGACGCCCGAGTCCGACATGGACAAGGTGCTGGCCGGCGGCGAGGACCTGACCTTCGAGATGGCCGTCGAGGTCATGCCGGACTTCGAGCCGGTCGACGTCACCAAGCTGAAGCTGAAGCGCCCCGTCTACGAACCGACCGCCAAGGAAGTCGACGAAGCGCTCGCCGACCTCGCCAAACAGGCCCGCGCCTACGAGCCGCGCACCGGCAAGACGGTGAAGGCCAAGGACGGCGACCAGGTGCTGATCGACTTCGTCGGCCGCCTCGACGGTGAAGCCTTCCAGGGCGGTTCGGCCAACGACCACGAGCTGGTGCTGGGTTCGGGCCAGTTCATCCCCGGCTTCGAGGAACAGCTGGTCGGCGCCAAGCCGGAAGAGACCAAGACCATCAAGGTCACCTTCCCGGATGACTACCAGGCCGCGCAGCTCGCCGGCAAAGAGGTCGAGTTCGAGGTGACGGTGAAGGAAGTCCGCGCGCCGAAGGACTCCAAGCCCGACGACGAACTGGCCAAGCGGCTGGGCCTGTCGGACCTCGCGGCCCTTCGCGAAGTCCTGACCAAGAACATTTCCGATCAGTACGCCAACAACTCGCGCTTCAAGCTCAAGCGCGCCCTGCTGGACGAGCTGGACTCAGGCCACGACTTCCCGCTGCCGGGCCGCATGGTCGACGCCGAGTTCGCCGGCATCTGGCAGCAGGTCGAGCAGGACCGTCAGAAGGGCGACCTGCCGCCCGAAGACGCCGGCAAGTCCGAGGACGACCTGAAGGCCGAGTACCGCAAGATCGCCGAGCGCCGCGTGCGCCTGGGCCTGGTGCTGGCCGAGATCGGCCGGCGCAACAACGTCCAGGTCTCCGACCAGGAGCTGCGCCAGGAAATGCAGCGCCAGGCCATGCAGTACGGCGCCCAGGCGCAGCAGATCTTCGACATGTTCCAGCAGAACCCGCAGGCGCAGGCCCAGCTTCGCGCCCCGCTCTACGAGGACAAGGTCGTCGAGCTGATCTTCAGCCAGGCCAAGGTGACCGACAAGAAGGTCTCCAAGGAAGAAATCCTGGCCGAGGACGACCTGCCGGAAGGGTACTGATCCTGCTTTCCCTCCCCTTCATGGGGAGGGTGGC
The DNA here is from genome assembly GCA_946482375.1 of uncultured Caulobacteraceae bacterium. The sequence continues at coordinate 5,564 of CAMLRH010000126.1, forward strand.
CCGAAGGGCCGGGTGGGGCTGTGGCGACTCCCCCACCCGATCGCTGCGCGATCTTCCCTCCCCATGAAGGGGAGGGAGGTTGCAAGGTGAGGTCCGGCACGCAATATCCGGATGACGGCCGCGTCCGGGAGAGTCGCGCGCCTCATCGAAAAGGATTCCCTATGCGCGACCACGTCGAAACCGCGATGAACCTCGTGCCCATGGTGGTCGAGCAGACCAGTCGGGGCGAGCGCGCCTTCGACATCTTCTCGCGCCTCCTGAAGGAGCGGATCATCTTCCTGACCGGGCCCTTCGAGGACGGAATGGCGTCGCTGATCTGCGCCCAGCTGCTCTTCCTGGAGTCGGAGAACCCCAAGAAAGAGATCTCGATGTACATCAACTCGCCGGGCGGGGTGGTGACGTCGGCTTTGGCGATCTACGACACCATGCAGTACATCCGCAGCCCGGTTTCGACGGTCTGCATGGGCATGGCGGCGTCGGCCGGGTCGCTGATCCTGGCGGCGGGCGAGGCGGGCCACCGGATCGCGCTGCCGAACGCGCGGATCATGGTCCACCAGCCGTCGGGCGGCTTCCGTGGCCAAGCCTCCGACATCGAGCGCCACGCCGAAGACATCATCAAGACCAAGCGCCGGCTGAACGAGATCTACGTCCATCACTGTGGCCGCAGCTACGAAGAGGTCGAGAAGACCCTCGACCGCGACCACTTCATGAGCGCCGAAGAGGCCAAAGCCTGGGGCATCGTCGACCAGGTCTTCGAACGCCGCGAAGGGGCGGAAGACAAGGCATAGATTTTCTCCCTCCCCTTCATGGGGAGGGTGGCCCGAAGGGCCGGGTGGGGCTGCGGCGGTACTCCCCCACCCGATCGCTGCGCGATCTTCCCTCCCCATGAAGGGGAGGGAGCTAGGGCCTGCTCTTGAAGACGCGGTAGCCTTTTTCCTCGGCGATCTTGAGCATGGCGTGGTCGCCCGAGGTGTCGCCGTAGGCGGCGGCCAGCCGCACGTCCTCGCCGAAGTGGGCCTTCAGACGGTTCACCTTCTCGTCGCCCCGACAGTTCAGGCAGGCGAAGGCGCCGGTGACCCGGTCGTTGGCGTCGTACTCCAGCTGCGTGCCCAGCAGCGCGTGCGCGCCCAGCGCCCGAGCGAACGGCGCCACGACCACATCGGGCGAGGCCGTGACGATGACCACGGTCGCGCCGCGCTCGCGCCACCAGCGGAACGTCGAGACCGCGTCCTGCCGCAGCAGCCCCTGGGCCATCTCGCGGGCGAAGACGAGGGCTTCCTCCTCCAGAGTCTCGCGCGGCACGCCGTGGAGGAACTCCTTCGTCGCCTGCGCCTTGATGCGCCCGCGGTCGCGGTGGACGAGGTAGGAGAGGGCGGCCGGCAGGAGCCGCACCATGCCGGCGAAATAGCGCCACCCGCCGACGCGCCAGCGCAGGAAGGCGGTGTAGCTGTCGCGGGCGGTGATGGTGCCGTCGAAGTCGAAGGCGACGATGGCCGGCGATTCGGGCTCTTCCGGCGTCGTGTTGGTCGTCGCCCGGCCTTTCAGGGGTCTGCGTCCCATCGTCCCACCGCTCCGGCGCACAGGGCGGCCGATTCGCCCGTCACCATCGTTAAAGGGCCCGCTTAAACGCCCGGCAAGCCCGAGAGGGCGCGGCAAAGCAGCGCTTACGCAGCTTGTTCCCGTAAGACGCGTTTCCCATCTGTGTAAAAGGCTTCGCGAAACGGCATCTTTTGGCCGCATGCGCCTCGTAAGGGTTGTGATCCGAGTCCGGATCGGGGAATGTCAAGGATTAGAAAACTTGCGTCGCATAACCTGACCCGAATCGACGGGTTATGTGTCGTAAGGGCGACGAGGGGCGATCAGTCCGCCAAACGCCGCTGCAGCGTGAGATTGGGACCATGACGAAGGCCGCCAGCGGCGACACCAAGAGCACCCTGTACTGCTCCTTCTGCGGAAAGAGTCAGCACGAGGTTCGCAAGCTCATCGCAGGCCCGTCCGTATTCGTCTGCGACGAGTGCGTAGAGCTCTGCAACGACATCATTCGCGAAGAGCTGGAAGACCGTGCCGAGCGGGCGCGGGACAAGCTTCCGAAGCCGC
>CAMLRH010000127.1 GCA_946482375.1 uncultured Caulobacteraceae bacterium
CTTCTTCGCGGCGTCCTTCGACTGGATGCCTTCGCGGTCGCCGAGGTTCTGGGCCGCGTTCTCCTTGCGGCCTTCCTGGTTGAGGTCTGCCATGGGTCCTCTCCTCTTCGCAAGGAGAGTGCGCTTCGCTTGCGAAGCGTTCCTCAAAAGCGTCATCCCGGAAGCGCGCCAGCGCTATCCGGGACCCAGACTGAGATTCAGCTTGGGTCCCGGATCGGCCTGACGGCCGTCCGGGATGACGGTGAGAGTGCTACTTCCGCTCGAACAGCTTGGCCCAGCGGGGCTTGCTGCGGTTCTTCCAGGCGCCGCGCCAGTAGGCGTCGGAGCCGATCAGCGGCACCACCGTGGTGGCTTCCGCGAAGACCATCTGCTCGTAGGTGACGTCGACCTTGCCCCACGAGCAGGCCTCCTTGAGTGTCGAGGACGAGCAGGCGCCGTCGCGCACGTCGGCGACGGTGATCTGGACGGCGTACTTGTGCATCGCCGCCTCGACGCCGAGGATTTCGGCGCAGACGACGGTGTCTTGAGCGAAGTTCTTGGGTACGCCGCCGCCGACCATGAACAGGCCCGTATCGCCGGCCGCGATCTTGATGTCGGTCAGCTCACGGAAGTCGGCCACCGCGTCGATCATGACGTAGGGCTTGCCTTCCTTGATACGCTCGACCTGGTGCTTCACCAGTCCAAAGCCGGCCGAGCTGTCCACGAACGCCGGGCAGAAGATCGGCACGCCCTCTTCGTAGGCGGTCTGCACCAGCGACGCCGGCTTCTTGGCGTTGCCCTCGCTAAGCCACCTGCCCATCTCGTGGATGAACTCGCGGCTGGAGTAGGCGCGCGGCTCGAGCCCGTCGCAGATCGCCTTGATCGTCATGTCGACGTGCTGGAGCTCTTCCTCGTCGATGTAGGTGTCGTAGATGCGGTCGATGTACATCTCCCGCAGCTCACGGTCGTCGACCTGGCTGTCGGCCTGGTAGTGCTTGAAGCCGAGCGCCTCGAGGAAATCCATGTCGACGATGGAGGCGCCGGTGGCGACGACCACGTCGATCATGCCCATCTTCACCATGTCGCGGTAGACGTGCATGCAGCCGCCCGCCGACGTCGAGCCGGCCAGGATCAGCCACGGCGAGCAGCCCTCGTCGGCCAGCGCCATGTTGAAGATGTCCGCCGCACGCGCGGTGTCCCGCGACGAGAAGCTCATCTTGCGCATGGAATCGATGATCGGCCGGGCGTCGAAGCTGGTGATGTCGACGTGCTCGACGACGTTGGCGAGCAGCTGGGCCTTGCGGTCGTTGGGAAGAACGGGAGCGTTCATCTCAGAGGTTTCCCTGTCAGTTGAGCGCCCGTCCAATAGCGATGCGAAGGCCCGGACGGAGCGACGGGCCGACGCTGTAACAATCGAGAGCGGTGTTTATCTCCGCCGGCGCTTCTTGCCGCCACGAGCTTTCGACAGCCGCACGACGTTGGTTTCGGTGCGCGGCACCGGGATCGACCGGCGCGCCAGGCCGAACATGGAGGCCATGGGCGCATCGGCCACCTCCACGGTCTCGACGTCGCCGAAGCCGTTGAAACGGGTCGTCATGGCCACGCCATAGGCGCCGAGCATGCCGATCTCGATGTAGTCGCCCTCGCGCACGTCCTCCGGCAGCCAGAACGGCCCCGGCATGTGGTCGAGCGAGTCGCAGGTCGGGCCGTAGAAACGAAAGGGCTTGAGAGCGCCTTCCACTTCGACAGCGTCCTCACCGGCGCCGCGGTAAAGCTTCACCGGGAACGGCCACTTGGTGTGCGCCGCATCGAACAGCGACCCGTAGGAGCCGTCGTTCAGATAGAGCGCGTCGCCCTTCTTCAGCTCGACCTTGGTCAGGATCGAGGAGGACTCGGCCACCAGCGCCCGGCCGGGCTCGCACCACAGCTCGGTCGTCTCGGAGACGGGCATCTCGGCGAAGCCCCGGTCGATGGCGGCGACATAGTCGGCCATGTCCGGCGGGATCATGCCCGGATAGACGGAGGGAAAGCCGCCGCCCACGTCGATGACGTCGGCGAACACGCCGGCGCGAACCAGCGCGCGGCCGGCCTGCGCCATCGCCGCCTGGAAGGCGGTCGGGCGCATGCACTGCGATCCGACGTGGAACGACACGCCCATCAGCTCGTCGGTCGCCTGACGCGCGGCCAGCAGCAGCGAGGAGGCCTGCATCGGATCGACGCCGAACTTGCCCGAAAGCGAGTAGGCGGCGCCCTCGGCATGCACGGCCAGGCGGACCATCAGGTTGAGGTCGCGCGCGCCGCCGGTGGCGCCCAGCAGCTTGGCCAGCTCCTCATGGGTGTCGAGCGCAAAGGTCTTCACGCCGTACTTGAAGTAGGCGTCGGCGATGGCCGAGCGGCTCTTCACCGGGTGCATGAAGGCCATGCGGGCGCCCGGCGCGTGCGCGCTCACCAGCTCGATCTCGGGGATCGAGGCCACGTCGAAGGAATTGACGCCGTTTTCCGCCAGAGTGCGGATCACCCACGGCGAAGGATTGGCCTTCACCGCGTAAAAGACGTCGCCTTTGAAATTGTCCCTGAACCAGCGCGCCGCTAGGGCCACGGTGTCCGGTCGCACGAGAGCGACAGGACGTTCCGGGGACCGCTTACGGACCAGGTCCAGGGGCGTATGGTGCCTATCCACCTCACGCAACCCCCAACGGATTGTTGAACCCAGACCGGCGTTAGCAGCGCATTTAGGACACGGGGTCCGCCGGAGCGCGTGCAAATAGGGTCTTATGCCCCCCCTGTAAAGGCCAAAAGGGTGCGACCAATGGAATCAAGGTTTCTCAAGTCCTACAAGGGCTTGCGCAGGGTTCGGGTTTGTTGACCATGGCCCCATGACGACCACCCCCGCGCTCAAGCTTGAGTCGGTGTCCAGAAGCTTCGGCGCGCGGCGCGCGCTGGAGACGGTGAGCCTCGCGATCGCCCCCGGCGAGATGGTCGCCCTGATCGGTCCCTCGGGCTCCGGAAAGACCACCCTGCTGCGCGCCATCGGCGGCCTCACGCAGGTCGAAGGCCGCGTGGAAGCCTTCGGCGAGACCGTTCAGGAGAAGGGGAGGATCACCGAGGCCGTGCGCCACACAAGGCGGCGCATCGGCTTCATCTTCCAGCAGTTCAACCTCGTTGGCCGGCTGACCCTGTTCACCAACGCCGCGCTGGGCTCGCTCGGCCGAATCGGCTTCTGGCGCGGCGTCTTCGGACGCTGGCCCGCCGAAACCCAGACAGCCGCCATGCAGGCGCTGGCCCGCGTCGGCGTCGCCGAGCAGGCGGGACAGCGCGCCGGCACGCTGTCCGGCGGTCAGCAGCAGCGCGCCGCGATCGCACGCGCCCTGGTGCAGAAGGCCAAGGTCATCCTTGCCGACGAGCCTGTGGCCTCGCTCGACCCGGTCTCGGCGCGCCGCGTGATGGAGATTCTGCGCGAGCTGAACCGCACGGACGGACTCACCGTCATCACCACGTTGCATCAGGTGGACTACGCTCTGCGTTACTGTGATCGCGTGGTGGCGCTTAAGGAGGGGCGGGTCGCCTACGACGGCCCCGCTTCAGGGCTCGACCGCGCACGTCTGGTCGATATCTATGGGCCGGAATTCGAGGATGCGGTCCACGAGGAGAGGGGATGATCGCGAGACGCGCGCTTGCCGGACTGGCCGCGGCCCTGGCGCTTGCCGCCTGCGGCGACGGCCTCGACCGCGGCAACGCCCCGGACGAGATTCATTTCTCGATCCTGTCGACCGAGAACTCCCAGACCTCCGAGCGCTACTGGGCGCCGGTGCTGGCCGACATGGAGAAGGCCACCGGACTGAAGGTGAAGCCCTACTTCCAGTCCAACTACACCGGCCTGATCGAGGCCATGCGCTTCAAGCAGACTGATGTCGGCTGGTTCTCCAACCAGTCGGGGCTGGAAGCCGTGCGCCGCGCCGACGGCGAGGTCTTCGCCCGCACCACCGACCCGTCGGGGGTCGACGGCTACTTCGCGACGCTGATCGTGAAGAAGGGCAGCGGACTGACGCTCGATAAGGTGCTGGCCTGCGACAAGAGCCTGACCTTCGGCATCGGCGACGCCAAGTCGACCTCGGGCACGCTGGCGCCGATGACCTACCTGTTCGCGCCGCGCGGCATCGACCCGAAGGACTGCTTCAAGACCGTCCGCTCGGCCAACCACCAGGCCAACCTGTTCGGCGTCGCCAACGGCGTCGTCGATGTCGCCACCAACAACACTACCGGCATGAGGCTCGACCAGGAGCGCGGCGGCAGGGCGACGAACCGCGTGGAGATCATCTGGCGCTCGCCGCGTCTGCCCGAGGACCCCATCGTCTACCGCAAGGACCTCGACCCGGCCGTGAAGGAGAAGCTGCGCCAGTTCTTCCTGACCTACGGCCAGGGCGAAGGTGAGGAAGCCCAGCGCCAGCGGGCCAATCTGGTCCAGCTTTCCATCGGTGGCTTCAGGCCGGCCGACAACACCCACCTGCTGCCCGTGCGCGAGATGGAGGCGACCGAGGCGGTGCTGCAGGCCCGCGCCTCCGGCAAGCGCCGCGACATCGCAAAGGCCGAGGCCGAACTCGCCGAAATCCGGCAGGAACGCATCGACCTCGCCGGCAAGGCCGGCCAGCCTCTCTTCGGGCCGTGATTCATTTCACCCCGCTCATCCCCGCGAAAGCGGGGACCCAGGTGTTTTATCGGAGGGCGCGAGGCTTGCAGAAAAAGCCTGGGTCCCCGCTTTCGCGGGGATGAGCGGAATGGGGATGACAGAGGTCAATCTCAGACCGCCGCGCGAGCCGCTGTCCGAGCGGCTGTTCGGCTTCGTGCTCTGGGGCGGCATCCTCGTCGCGCTGATCGTCAGCTTCGGCCCGGCCGAAATCTGGCGCTTCCCGATGCTGTTCACGCAATCGGAGAACATGCGCCAGTTCGGGCAGGAGTTCCTGCGGCCGGACTTCGAACAGTGGCGAACCTACGTCGAGCAGATGTGGCTAACGCTGCAGATCGCGCTGTGGGGCACGGTGCTGGCGCTGGTCATCGCCATCCCCGCCGGCCTGCTCGGCGCGCGCAACATCGCGCCCGACTGGATCCGGCGGCCGGTGCGCTGGCTGATGGACGTCCTGCGCTCGGTCCCCGACCTCGTCATCGGCACGCTCTTCCTGGTGTCGGTGGGCCTGAGCCCCTTCGCCGGCGTCATGGCGCTGGCGCTGCATACGGGCGGCGTGCTCGGCAAGCTGTTCTCCGAAGCCGTGGAAGCCATCGAGCCCGGCCCCATCGAGGGCGTCCGCGCTACCGGCGCCGGGCCGCTGCAGGAGATCGTCTGGGGCGTCGTCCCGCAGGTCGCGCCGCTGTGGACCTCCTACGGCCTCTACCGCTTCGAATCGAACAGCCGGGCGGCGACAGTGCTGGGGCTGATCGGCGCCGGCGGCATCGGCCAGGCGTTGTTCGAGGCGCTGAACAGCTTCGCCTACGGCCAGGTCGCCGCCATCGCGCTGGTCATCGTCGTCGCCGTCTCGGGGATAGACCTGCTCTCGCAGATGATCCGCCGCCGGCTCATCTGACGTACCCATCAGGCGTCACAAAACTTTCGTCGGCCCGTCACAGGACCTAACAGCGCCGCCGCTACTCCCCGCCCATGCATCGGGAAAGGGGATAACATCACTATGCATCGCAAGACTTTACTGCTGGGCGCCGCCGCGCTCGGCTTCGCCCTCACCTTCGGCGCGACCGCGCAGGCGCAGGACACCTCGACGAGCTGGAAGGGCGCGCCGCAGTTCCAGAACGACACCTCGACCTTCAAGGTCCGCGGCCGCATCCTGATCGACGCGGTCATGCAGGACATCGACCGCGAAGGCGCCGGCGTCGACTTCGAGACCCGCAACATCCGCGGCCGCCAGGTCTTCCTCGGCGTCGAAGGTTCGCTGAACAACTACTTCTATTACAAGATCGAGGGCGGCGCGGTGAACGGCGGCGCCTGGGGCTGGGACGACGCCGTTCTCGAATTCAAGCCCAACGACATGACCTCGCTCATGGTCGGCAACATCAAGGTCGCCGGCCTCGAAAACCTGACCTCGACCCGCTTCACCACCTTCATGGACCGTGGCCCCTACGGCGACTTCGGCGTCGACAGCTACCTGCTCGGCGGCGTCGCCAAGGTGAACGGCATGAACTGGAGCGTCGCGGCCGGTGTCCAGGGCGCCAGCCTCAACAGCGCCGACGTCACCAGCACGACGGCCGGCAACGGCGCCGACATCAAGGAGCGTCTGGCCTACACAGTGCGTGGCCACTTCGCGCCGATCAACAACGACACCACCAAGATCCACCTCGGCGCCTCGGCCCGCTATCGCGACGGCGGTTCGGAGCTCTTCGGCTATTCGGCCCGCCCGAACACGGCGGTGAGCACGATCACCCCGCTCAGCACCGGCAATGTCGCTGACGCCGACACCACCTGGGCCGCCGAGTTCGCCGCGGTTCACAAGAGCTTCTCCGCCCAGGCGGAGTACTCGAGCATCGAGTTCGAACGCTTCTGCGCCAGCACCCTTACGCCTGCCCAGTGCACGGCTCTGGGTGACGACGGCAATGTCAGTGTCGGCTACGCCTTCGTGAGCTGGTGGCCGACCGGCGAAATGCGCGCCTACGACGCCAGGAAGGGCGAGTTCGGACGCCCCAAGATCCTCAACCCGATCACGGCCGGCGGCTGGGGCGGCGTCGAGGTGGCGGTCCGTTACGACTGGGCGGACATGAGCGAGGCCCGGAACGTCAACCTGGCCGCGCCATCCGGAGCCGGCGAGTACACGGCCTGGACGCTGGGCGTGAACTACTACCCCCACCCCTACGTCCGCCTGATGGGCAACTACACCAAGGGTCAGGCGGACCACTTCGCCGCCGGGGGCGACTTCGATGTCGACACCCTGCAGTTCCGCGCTCAGCTCGACTTCTAGGGGCATCCAATATGAAGAAGCATCTCGCCTGCGCGGCCGCCATCCTGACGATGGCCGCCGCCACCAGCGCCCACGCCGCCCGCGATTACGTCTGGGCCGCGGGCTCCTCCACCGTGTTCCCGTTCGCGACGCGGGTGGCCGAGAACTACGCCCGCAAGAGCGGCAAGAAGGCTCCGAAGGTCGAGTCGCTGGGCACCGGCGGCGGCATCAAGGCCTTCTGCTCCGGCACGGGCGAGGGCTCGCCCGACATCGCCAACGCCTCGCGCCGGATGAAGAAGTCCGAGTTCGAGGCCTGCGCGGCCAAGGGCGTGAAGGACATCATCGAGATCAAGGTCGGCTACGACGGCATCGTCATCGCCAACGACAAGGACGGCGCCGACTACAACTTCAAGCTCGAGCACCTCTATCTCGGCCTTTCGGGCCAGGTGCTGCGCCAGGGCAAGTTCGTGAAGAACCCCTACGGCAGCTGGGACGAGATCGGCGCCGGTCTGCCGGGCGACAAGATCCTCGTCTACGGCCCGCCGCCGACCTCGGGCACCCGCGACAGCTTCGTCGAACTCGCCATCGAGGCCGGCGCTTCGAAGTACCCGGTCATCGCCGAGCTGAAGTCGAACAACGAGAAGAAGTTCAAGGCGCTGGTCGACCCGCTGCGCGGCGACGGCTGGATCGACGCCGGCGAGAACGACAACGCCATCGTCCAGAC
>CAMLRH010000128.1 GCA_946482375.1 uncultured Caulobacteraceae bacterium
GAATTGGGGTCGGAGACCTTCTTCGACTCCGGCGAATTCTCCTGGCGCAGGAAGATCGCCAGCACGATCAGCACGGCCGTCGACAGGAACTCGGACTGCCAGTTCTGGAAGGACTCGAACCAGAACTGGGCGCTGGCGAGGTGCTCCATGATCGTCGGCGGGGTCTGACCGTGTTCCGGGGCTTGCTCCGCCTGATGGCGGGCGCTGCCGATCAGATGCAGCACGAACGAGGCGGCGAACAGCACGCCCATCGCGATCCCCAGCGACTTTGAGTACAGCCAGACGGCCAGCTCCCCGCCGTGGATCTTGCGGCGCGCGGCTTCCATGTTCTTCCTGGTTTGCGCCTTGCGCGTCTTCGGGTCGACGTCGGGGTCTTCCGACTCCGGCGAGCCGCGCTGGAAGAGGTAGGCGGTCAGGACGACGTAGGTCGCCATCTGCAGGAATTCGCTCTCCCAGTTCTCGAAGACGGTGCCGATGAAATGTCCGCTGCCGAGGTAGCGCAGCAGGCCGATGGCCGCGCCGGCGTGCTCGCGCTGTTCGTCGTTGTAGGTGTGCCAGCCGGTCAGCGCGTGACCGACGATGCTGAAGAGGAAAAGCGTCAAAAGCGCGAGCGTGAGACCGTTGTCGCGCAGCCAGTTGCGTTGCATCCGTCACCTCCGCCGCTTCAATCACGACAATGCGGCGCAGGTTCCGGCGACGGCCTTGTGACGATTCTGCATCCCGCCTAGTTTGGCCGCTTCGTTCGCGGCGCTGCGCAGGATTCATGGACCGCCACTATCTCGATTTCGAGCGCCCGATCGCCGAGCTGGAAAGCAAGATCGAGGAACTGTCGAAGCTGGCGGAGGACGCCGATCCGGGCGCCTTCGACGGCGAGATCGAGGCGTTGCGGGCCCGCACGCTGGATTTGCGGCGCGAGGCCTACGCCGGCCTCGATCCCTGGCAGAAGACGCAGGTGGCGCGCCATCCCGAGCGGCCGCACTTTTCGCATTACGTCGCCGGCCTGATCGAGGAGTTCGTCGAGCTGCGCGGCGACCGCAAGTTTGCCGACGACCAGGCCATCGTGGGCGGTCTGGGCCGCTTCCGGGGTACGCCGGTGGTGGTCATGGGCCACGAGAAGGGCCACGACACCACCACCCGCCTGAAGCACAACTTCGGCATGGCCAGGCCCGAGGGCTACCGCAAGGCCGTGCGCCTGATGGACATGGCCGAGCGCTTCGGCCTGCCGGTCATCAGCTTCGTCGATACGGCGGGCGCCTATCCGGGGCTGGGCGCCGAGGAACGGGGCCAGGCCGAGGCCATCGCCCGCAGCACCGAACGCTGCCTGACCCTGCCCGTCCCGATGATCGCCACCATCACCGGCGAAGGCGGCTCGGGCGGGGCCATCGCGCTGGCCGGGGCCAACCGCGTGCTGATCCTTGAGCACTCGGTCTATTCGGTGATCTCGCCGGAGGGCGCGGCCTCGATCCTGTGGCGCGACGGCGCCCGCGCGCAGGACGCGGCCGAGCAGATGAAGATCACCGCAGAGGACCTCATCAAGCTGGGCGTCGTCGATCGTATCGTCGGCGAGCCGGCGGGCGGGGCGCATTCCGACCCCGAGGCCGCCATCCAGATCGTCGGTGACGCCATCGAGGAAGAGCTGAAGGCGCTCTCCGGCATGAGCGGCGACGAGCTGGTCAAGCAGCGGGCCGAGCGCTTCTACGCCATCGGCCGCCAGGGACTTGCGTGACCTAGAGGCAGGGCCGGAATAGTCTTCCGCCGAGAGGAGACTTCTGTATGGCCATCCGCACCCGCTTCACCGAGATGTTCGGCGTCGAGCACCCCATCGCCCAGGGCGGCATGCAGTGGGTCGGCAAGGCCGAGCTGGTCTCCGCCGTCGCCAACGCCGGCGCGCTGGGCTTCATCACCGCGCTGACGCAGCCCTCGCCCGAAGCGTTGACGAAAGAGATCGCCCGCACCCGCGAGATGACCGACAAGCCGTTCGGGGTGAACCTGACCATCCTGCCGGCGATCAACCCGCCGCCCTACGCCGAGTACCGGCAGGCGATCATCGAGGCGGGCATCAAGATCGTCGAGACCGCCGGCTACAAGCCGCAGGAGCACGTCGACCACTTCAAGCAGCACGGCGTGAAGATCATCCACAAGTGCACCGCCGTCCGCCACGCATTGTCGGCCGAGCGGATGGGCGTCGACGCCATCTCCATCGACGGCTTCGAATGCGCCGGTCACCCCGGCGAGGACGACATCCCGGGCCTGATCCTCATTCCCGCCGCCGCCGACAAGGTGAAGATCCCGATGCTGGCCTCCGGCGGCTTCGGCGACGCGCGCGGCCTCGTCGCGGCGCTGGCGCTGGGCGCCGACGGCATCAACATGGGCACCCGCTTCTGCGCGACGCAGGAGGCGCCCATTCACGACAACTTCAAGCAGCAGATGGTCGCCAACGACGAGCGCGGCACCGACCTCATCTTCCGCACGCTGCACAACACCGCCCGGGTGGCCAAGAACGCCATCAGCCAGCAGGTCGTCGAGATCGAACGCCGGGGCGGCGCCAAGTTCGAGGACGTGAAGGACCTGGTCGCCGGCGTGCGCGGCCGCGAAGCCCTTCAGACCGGCGACACCGATGCAGGCATCTGGTCGGCCGGGATGATCCAGGGCCTCATCCACGACGTGCCGACGGTGAAGGAACTCGTCGACCGCATCGTGAGCGAGGCCGAGGAGATCATCCGCGGCCGCCTCAACAACATGCTGGCCAGCCGCGCGATGGCGGCGGAGTAGCGCCTACTTCGCTCTCACGGCGTCGCGGATCTCCATCAGCAGGACCTCGCTGGTCGTCGGCGCGGCGGGCTCCGCCGGCGCTTCGCGGCGCATGCGGTTCACGGCCTTGACGACCAGGAAGATCACGAAGGCGACGATCAGGAACTGGATCAGCGTGTTGATGAAGGCGCCGTACTGGATGGCGACCTTCTCGATCGCTTCCGTGGTGGGGTCTTCGGCGCGCAGCACCATCTCCATCCTGGAGAAGTCGATGCCGCCTAGCGCCAGCCCGATCGGCGGCATGATCACCTGGTTGACCAGGCTGTCGACAATCTTGCCGAACGCCGCTCCGATGATCACGCCGACGGCGAGGTCAATGACGTTGCCCCGCGCGATGAACTCCTGAAATTCCTTGAGCATTGGCGTCCCTTTCCCGGTTGAATCGGGAAAAGGGACGCTCGCGGCCCAGACGAGTCAACAAGCGCGGCCGTCAGCCAAACCGCGCCGAGGAAAACACCTTCTCCACCTCCGGCAGGTAGACGCCGTAATAGTGCTCCTTCGGCGCGAGGTAGAGGTTCACATAGAGCTTGCCGTCGCGCTCGGCGACCAAGGCGGAGCCGGCGACTTCCAGGCCTTCCTTGGTCTGGGCGGTAAGGTCGAAGCGCATGGCGTCGCCGCCGGCGAAGCTCGCCGGACGCAGGTCGCTGGTTTCCACGCGCTGATAGTCGAGCGCTGCGGTACTGTCCGCGACGAATTCGACCAGTTCGGTGGGCGACATGCCCGAGTGGTAGATGGGCGTTGGCTGCTGCTTGGACGCCGGCTTGACGATGAACTCGCCCGGCGCGAGGCCGTCGACCAGGTAGAGACGGTTCAGCAGCGGCCCGTCGATGGACAGCATGCGGACCTTCTTGCCGCGGTTCAGCACCGCGGCGCTCATGTCGGACCACTGCCGGCCGAGGTCGACGGTGTAACCGGAGGCCACCTTGTAGGGCCCGGCCGGGGCGCTGACGATGGTGGCGCAGGCGCTGAGCGTCAGGGCCAGCGCGACGGCGGAGAGTTTCAGAAGCGGCTTCATGTTCCTGCCCCCTGGGTAAGCTTCTTGAGGCTGGCTTCGACCAGCCAGCGGTCCTGCGCCTGCGGCGCCCTTTCGAGATACGTCTGGTAGGCGACGAGCGCCTGTGGCTTCTCGCCGGTCGACTGCAGCAGGTCGCCGAGTTGGCGCCAGGTCTCCGCCGGCGCGTCCGCATGCGGCGTGGCGGCCTCATAGGCGCTGCGCGCCAGCGCCAGATCGCCGTCCTTGCGGCGCAGGCGATAGGCCTCGCCACGATAGAAGTTGAGAACGCCAAGGTCCTCGCCGTCCTTGGCCAGGCGCTCGACGACCTTCAGCGTTCCGCCGAAGTCCTTGCGGCGCAGGTCGTCCCTGAGCCAGGCCGACAGATGCGGCCGGATGGCGGCGCGGTAGCGTTCGCGCCCGGCGTCGCCTCCGGACGGCGCGTCCTTCGCTAGCACGTCGAGGGCCGCGATCCGTTCCGCGTCGAGCGGGTGGCTGGAGAAGATGTTGGTCCGCGTCCGCTGCTTGCGCGTCTTCTCGAAGTCGGACGCCTCGGTCTCCGCCACCAGCGAGCGCCAGATGTTGGCCGGGGAGCCGGCCGCATAGCCGGCGCCGACGGCGTGCTCGAAGCCGAGCCTGTCGGCCTCACTTTCCTGCTCGCGAGAGAAGGAGAAGAAGGAGCCGATGGCGCCCAGATAGATGACATCGCTGACGACGCCGGCGGTGTCGCTGATCGTGCCCGCGGAGTTGGGCGACTGGGCGGCGGCCACGCCGGCGGCGAGCGCCAGGCCCATCTGCAGCACCATCGCGGTGTTGGCCCGGCTCTTGAACGTCTCAAACGACTTCAGCGAGTGGTTGTGGGCGAAGTGGCTGCCCTCGTGACCGAGCACGAAGGCGAGCTCCGCCTCGTCGGAGGCGCGCAGCAGCAGGCCCGACCAGACCTCCGTGTAGCCGTTCGGCGCGACCTGCGCGTTGAAGAACGGCCGGTCCATCACATAGACGCGGATGTCGTTGCAGTACTCCGCATAGACCTTGCAGGCGACGCCGCGAACGTAGGCCGTCAGTTCGGGGTCGCGGTTGAGCTCCGACGAGGCCTTGGCGGCGACTTCGGCCTTGTCGGCCTCGGCCCAGATGCCGCCCTCCAGCGTCGAGATGCCCGGCCGCTCACCCGCGACCCGCTGGGCGTGGGCGGGACCGGCCAGCGCCAGCGCCAGCGCGATTCCCGCCACCCGCCCGAAGGCGTGCGCGCGCATCACAGCGGCAGGTCTTTGAGCAGCGACTTGGCGAGCGACTCGGCTCCGGCTTCGGAGCGCATGTCGCCTGCGCCGTTGGTGGGGACGGCGACGTTGTACCAGACCACCTGTCCGGTCTTCAGGTCGACGAGGGAGGCGTAGGCAGTCTGCTGCCCCATCGGGATCGCCACGCCGGCGGCGGCCATCACCAGCCAGGCCGCCTTGCGTCCGCCGCTGGAATAGGAGCCGCGACCGTAGCTGAACAGGGCGTAGTCAGCCGCATAGGTATCGGCCAGCACCTTCGCGCCCTCGCCGATGGTCCAGTCGAACTTGTCCTTCTTGGTCGGCAGGAAGGTCCCGCCCGTGGTGAGGGTGCTGATCACCGCCTCGTTAAGGCGCAGCAGCTGACCCGCCCGCCCATCGAGCGCCGTCGAAGGATCGAGCACCTTCACCTGATGCTGGCTGCCCTGCACGGTCTCGGCGATCTCCCGGGCGAGGTTGTCGCGTCCCTGCTGACTCCAGTCGGCGCGAGGCTCCAGCAGCCCGGCCATGGTCAGGGTCGCCAGTTCGACGTCGGGCTGGACGATCAGGATCCTCGAACCGCTTGGCGGCTTGGGCCCTTGCTCGTTGGCGAGTTGGACATTGGTGTGGGTGCAGGCGGCAAGCAGCAGCATGCAGGCCGCGACGGCCAGACGACGAAACATGAGAAACCCCCCGGCCCTCAACGGAATGAACGCGTTCAGCTGAATACAGCTTCAGCGTGAACGCAAGCGCTTTTCGTCAGGCGATCTGCTTGAGGCTTTCGCCCAGTTCGTCGACCAGTTCGGGCGTGGTGGCCCAGGAGCACATGAAGCGGACGGTGCCGTCGAGGAAGCGGTAAACGAACCAGCCGGCTTCGCGCAGGCGGTAAAGGGCGGTCTCGTCCATGTCGACGAAGAGTCCGTTGGCTTCGACCGGATGGATGAGCGGGAAGGGCATGTGCCCCGCGAGCCGCTGAGCCATGTCGTTGGCGTGGTGGGCGCGCTTCAGCCAAGGGACGCCTTCGCCGAGCAGACCGAGCCACGGCGCGGCGAGGAAGCGGCCCTTGGAGACCAGCTGCCCGGCGTGTTTCAGCCGCGCGTCGAAGCGGTGGGCGAGCTTGCGGTCGAAGAGGACGATGGCTTCGCTGGGCGTCGAACCGGCCTTGGTCCCGCCCATGACCAGGATGTCGACGCCGGACTTGGCGATGGACTTCAGGCCAAACCCGGCCGCCGCGGCGCCGGCCAGCCGGGCGCCGTCGAGGTGGACGCCGTAGCCCTTGGACTTCACCGGCGCGATCAGGGTTTTCACCTGCGCCTCGGTGTAGACGGTGCCGTATTCGGTGGCGTTGGTTATGGAGAGCGCGGCCGGCGACTGGCGGTAGGAGACGTCCGGCTGAGTCAGCGCCTCGACCAGCGCCTTGGGCTCGATGCGGCCGGACTCACCGGTAAGCGGGATCAGGCCGACGCCGGAGCCGAAGAAGCCGGGCGCGCCGGTTTCATCGGTGCAGACATGGGCGTGCGCGTGGGCCAGCACCGCCTCGTGCGGCTGGGCGAGGCAGGCGAGCGACAGGGCGTTGGCCGCCGTGCCGGACGCCACGAACCGCACCTCGGCGTCGGCGTCGAGCAATTCGCGGATCAGGTCGGCGGCCCTGGCCGAGACCGCGTCGGTTCCGTAGCCCGAGGCCGTGCCTTCGTTGGCCGCGACCAGCGCCTCGATCGCCTCGGGCATGGCGCCGGCGACATTGTCGGAAGCGAAGTCGTAGCGGGCGTCCATACACGTCATCCCGGCCGAAGCACAGCGCAGAGCCGGGACCCAGAGGCCGCGCTCCTGGGTCCCGGATAGCCGCTTACGCGGCTTCCGGGATGACGGAAAGGGTCAGGCCAGCTCACGCGCCCATTCACGAACGTCCTGCACGAAGAGGTCCGGCTCCTCCATCGCCGCGAAGTGGCCGCCGCGGGGCATCTTGGTCCAGCGGGTGATGTTGTAGGCGCGCTCGGCCCAGGTTCTCGGCGGCGCCTTGTAGAGCGGCTCGCCGGGGAAGTCGGCGTAGGCGGTCGGGGTCTCGCAGCGCTGGCCTTCGCCCAAGAAAACGCGGCCTTCTTCGAGGAGCGCGCGGTAATACCAGGCACCGGTCGTGAAGCTGTCCGTCATCACATAAATCATGATGTTGGTGAGCAGGCGGTCGAGTGGGTAGACGGCCTCGAAGCTCTTGGCGCTCAGATCCGACCAGTCGTGGAAGCGTTCGGCGATCCAGGCGGCCTGACCGACCGGGTTGCCAGCGGCGAGCCAGGCCAGCGACTGCGGCCGCGAGACCTGCAGGCGGAAGTAGGCGCCCAGCACATCCATCATCGCCTGCGAGCCGGCGACCCAGGCCTTCTCATCGTCGGTCGTCGGGCCGCCGAAGGGGCGCAGGCCGAACATGTTGAGGTGGACGGCCTTCACATGCGCGCCATGCTCGAGGCCCAGGTAGCTGGTGACCAGCCCGCCCCAGTCGCCGCCCTGGGCGAGGTAGCGGTCGTAGCC
>CAMLRH010000129.1 GCA_946482375.1 uncultured Caulobacteraceae bacterium
GGAGGGAGTCCCTATGAAGTTCATCACTCTGGCGGCCGCGGCCGCTCTCGCGCTCAGCATGGCCGCCTGCGAAAGCCCGCAGGACGAACAGGCCGAGGCCCAGGCCGACGCTCTGGAAGCCCAGGCGGCGGCGACG
Organism: uncultured Caulobacteraceae bacterium; assembly: GCA_946482375.1. Next base: position 137 of record CAMLRH010000129.1, read on the forward strand.
TCCAACGAAGCCGTTGAAACTCAGCTGAACCAGCAAGCCGACGCCATCGAGCAGCAAGCCGGCAACGCTGACGGCGGCGCGACGACCGAGAACACGCCGACCACGAACACGGCCGAATAAGACGGCCTTAGTCTTAGACGTCTAAAGGGGTCGCTTCGGCGGCCCCTTTTCTTTTTTAGCGGCGGGCCGATGATCAGGAGGCGCGGGAGACCCCCATGACCCAAAGGCCGCATCCGACCGTCTGCGCCATCGTCTCGGCCCTGCTGCTGTGCGGCGTGTCGCCGGCGGACGCCAAGCCGCCGCCAGAGCCTATAGACGTGGGCGTGACGCCCGAGGGGCAGGTTTCCGTCGACGCCGCCAACGTCCTCACGCGGGGCGGCGTGCGCGCCGGCTGGAAGCAGGTGCAGGCGACGATCCAGCTCGACAAGCCGGTGACCTACGCCGCGCGCGAGATCACCCAGGAGGTGCAGACGCAGGACTGGGACTGCCCCGGCTCCCGCTACCGCATCATCCTGCGCGTCTTCCGCACCAACGACGGCGCCTTCGTGCGCAGCGAACGCGACGTGACGGCGTGGATGAGCGTGCCGAAGGTGGGTCCCCAGAGGGCGACCTTCGAACTGCTCTGCCCCAAGGCGACGGATGAGGAAGGCGGGTGAGGTCTGGGGGACCGCTACCCTGAGAAAGTGATGGTCGGAGCGGCGGGATTCGAACCCACGACCCCTTGACCCCCAGTCAAGTGCGCTACCAGGCTGCGCTACGCTCCGATGCAGGGACGGCCCATATAGGCGAGCCCCCCGCGAGCGGCAATCGGAAAGCTCAGCGGCCTTTCAGGAGAGCGTCGAGGCGGGCCTTCACGGCCTCCAGGTCGGCCAGCGCTTCCTCCAGCCGGCCGCGGTTTTTCGGCGGGGACGCGGGCGCGTCCATCTCGGGCAGCTCGATGTCGGGAGCGGGCGACCCCGGCGTCTGGCCGGCGGCGACGAGACGCCTGATCCCCTGCTCCTTGTGCAGCTTCTGCACGCCCTTGATGGTGTAGCCCTCGTTGTGCAGCAGGGTGCAGACGCCGCGCAGCACCTGGATGTCCTGCGGACGGTAGAAGCGCCGCCCGCCGGCGCGCTTCATGGGCCGGATGAAGGAGAACTTCGTCTCCCAGAAACGGAGCACATGCTGGGGCACGCCCAGCTCGTCGGCTGCTTCGGAAATGGTGCGGAAGGCGTGCGGGCCCTTCGCCACGGCGGCGCCTAGTCGGCCAGGGCGCGGTCCACCCGCGCCTTCATCACCTGCGACGCACGAAAGCCAATCACGCGGCGAGGCTCGATCTCGGCCGGTTCGCCAGTCTTGGGGTTACGACCCATGCGGGCGCGCTTGGAACGGACCTGGAAGACGCCGAAACCGGACAGCTTGACGGTCTTGCCGTCCTCAAGCGCCTCGGCGACGAGGTCGAGGGTGCGCTCGACCAGCTCCGCGCAGTCCTGGCGCGTGAGCCCGACTTCCTCGTGGACGGCCTCGCAAAGATCCGCGCGGGTCACCGTGTCGTTCTTCATTCCCAAGCCCCCTGCCCGGTTGAGCTAAGGGTGCACATGCCGCGATTATTCCGTCAAGTCAAAGGCTTCGGCGCGTCCTTCGACACGGCGCTTCGCGCCTGCTCAGGATGACGATTCTGAGTTCGTCATGGTGAGCAGCCCGAAGGGCGTGTCGAACCACGCAACTCACAGCCGAAGCACGCAGGCGCCCCAGGTCAGGCCGCCGCCCATCGCTTCCAGCAGCAGCAGGTCGCCCGGCTTCACGCGGCCATCGGCGATACCCTGCGCCAGCGCCAGTGGAATCGAGGCCGCGGAGGTGTTGGCGTGCTCGCCGACGGTCTGGATGATCTTGGCCTCGTCGAGCCCTAGCCGATGGGCGACGCCCTGCAGGATGCGCTGGTTGGCCTGGTGGGGGATGAACCAGTCGACGTCGGCGACCTCGATGCCCGCGACCTTCGCCGCGGCGACGACCGCCTCGGAGATGTTGACCACGGCGTGGCGGAAGACCTGGTTGCCCTGCATGCGCAGCTTGCCGACCGTACCCGTCGAGGACGGTCCGCCGTCGACATAGAGCAGGTCCTGCTTGGTCCCGTCGCAGCGCAGAGCGTAGCCCAGCAGGCCACGGTCGGCCGTCGTCCCCTCGCCTTCCTGGGGCTCCAGCACAACCGCCCCGGCCCCGTCGCCGAACAGCACGCAGGTGCCGCGGTCGGTCCAGTCCATCAGCCGGGTCATGATCTCCGCGCCGATGACCAGCGCGCACTTCGACTGGTTTCGGGCCACGAAGCCGTCGGCGACGCTTAAGCCATAGACGAAGCCCGAGCAGACCGCCTGCACGTCGAAGGCGATGCCTACCGGGCAGCCGAGCTTGCGCTGCACGATGGCGGCGGTGGCCGGGAAGGTCAGGTCGCCGGTGGTGGTGGCGACCACGATCAGGTCGACGTCGGCGGGCGTCCGGCCGGCCTTCTCCAGCGCCTCGCGGGCGGCATGGCAGGCGAGGTCGGAGGCCGCCTGATCGTCATGCGCGCGGTGGCGCTGGCGGATACCCGTCCGCTCGACGATCCATTCGTCGGTGGTGTCGACGATCTTCGAGAGATCGGCATTGGTGACGACGGTGTCGGGCAGGTACGCGCCCACACCGGTGACTACGCTACGGAGGAGATTGCTCACCCAGGGCTCCTTCAGGCGCCGTCTCCCCCACGGCTGCCGTCAGACGTTTGATGTTGCGGTCGATTTCGGCCGCAAAGTCGCTGCGTGCAAGCTCGACAGCAACCCGAATGGCGCTGGCGAACCCGTTCGCATCGGCTCCCCCATGACTCTTGACCACGATTCCGTTCAGCCCAAGCAGCGGGCCTCCATTCACCGCGCCCGGATCCAGCCGCTGGCGCATCTTCTTCAACGCGCCGGAAGCGATCAGGGCGCCGGTCATGGCCAGCGGGCCGGAGGTGAAGGTCTTCTTCATCTCGCTGGCGAAGAAGCGCGCCAGGCCTTCGGCGGCCTTCAGCGTGACGTTGCCCGTGAAGCCGTCGGTGACGATGACGTCGACGGCGCCCTTGGCGATGTCGTTGCCCTCGACGAAGCCGCGGTAGTCGAGGTCGAAGGTGGTGGCGCGCAGCAGGCCGTGCGCCTCGCGCACCTCCTCGTGCCCCTTCTGCTCCTCCGAGCCGACGTTGAGCAGGCCGACGGTCGGGCGATCCGAGCCGTGGATGGCGTGGTGGAAGGCCGCGCCCATGATGGCGAACTCGACCAGCTGCTCGGCGTCGCTTTCGACATTGGCGCCGACGTCCAGCACCGCCGTGATGCCGCGCATGGTCGGCCAGCTCGCCACGATAGCGGGCCGCTTGATGCCCTCGGCCATGCGCAGGATCAGCATGGAAATAGCCATCAGCGCGCCGGTGTTGCCGGCGGAGACGGCGGCCTGCGCCTTGCCTTCGCGGACCGCCTCGGCGGCGTTCCACATGCTCGTGCCCTTGCCGCGCCGCATGGCGACGGCGGGCTTCTCGTCCATGGCGACGGCGGTTTCGGTGTGGCGAATCTCGCAGGCGTTCCTGGCCGGCCCACACTTTGCGAGTTCGGGGCCGATCCTGGCCTCATCGCCGTGGAGCAGGAAACGAACGTCCGGGTACAGTTTGGCGGCCGCGGCAACGCCGGGGATGGTCACCGAGGGACCGTGGTCCCCGCCCATGGCGTCTATCGAAATGACGAGCTCAGGCACGTCGAATCAGGCTCCCCAAAGCCTGCCGTGGCGAGGCGCGGGCGGACGATACATGGGCCAAGCTTTGAAGCAAACCGACGGTTTCAGGACGCGTCGCCGAGCTTCAATCCCTTGAGCGCGGCGAAGGGCGACTCCTCGCCTTCCGCCTCGGGCGGCTCGAAGACGACGCCTTCCTTGCGGGGGAACGGGTCGATCTCCAACGCCAGGTGCTCGACGACGTAGGCGGCCAGGTCGATGTCCTCCTCGCCTTCGAGGGCGTCGGGCGGATCGTCCGCCTCCAGGTCGATCTCGGCGTCTTCGGACGGCAGGTTGGGGCTGTCGGCCGGCAGTACGCGGACGAGGAAGCCGCCGTCCACCGTCCGATCCAGCGGCTCGAGCGTCACGCCGCAGGTCTGGGTGACCTCGGCGGTAAAGCGGCCGCGCACCTCGGCGCCGTCCAGCCACGGCGAAACGGTCACCTCGGCGGTCAGGCTGTTCAGCGCATCGACGCCGATGACGCGGGCGATGGCGGGCCGCTGTGTGGTCTCGGGCGACAGCCGCCGCTGGACCGGGCCACGCCCGACCTCCGAGAGCCGCACCGTCTCGCTCCAGGGGCTCAGTTGGGGGCGGGCCATGTGACGCTTCCTGCCAGCAGCTGGTCCAGCGGCTGGTCCGCCAGATGATCGCGGGCCGCCGCGACATATCGCGCCAGACCAGCGGCGTCGGCGTCCTCGCCGACGGTGCGGGCGATGAGGGCTTCAAGCGCCGCCGGCTCGCCTGCCTGCTCGTAGGCGTGCAGCCTGCCGTAGATCGCCTGCCCGAGCTTCTTCATCCGCTTCGGCACGGCGGTGTGGCTGACGCCGAGTTCATAGAAGGCGTCGTCCAGGCCACGCACGAAAGCGTCGAAAGCGGCCTGCGACGTCTCGGCGGCGGATTCGCCCTGCCCCTTCAGCCGCTCGACCAGCAGGACGGTATGCAGGGTGTAGAGTTCGAAGCGTCCCTCCCGCGTATCGGGGACCCCGAGCGCCGTGTAGAAGCCCGGCTGACGGGCCTGGACCGCAGCGGCGGCATATAGCGCCTGCCCCGCGATCCTGGCAGGTCTCGGCTTGAACAGCCGGTCGAAGAACATGCTTGCCTCGATTTCGCCGCTCAGGCGGCCTACACGCGGGGCATTGAACTAAGCCCCGACGGGCGATAGGTCAAAGTCTGCTCATTTCGACGATTTGCGGAGCCTCCATGTTTCGACGTTTAGCGTTCGCCGCCGCCGCGACCGGCCTGCTGGCGACCGGGGCTTGCATGCCGATCAGCACCTACTCCGGCTTCCAGGCCATCGAGGAGCGTCCCGCCGACGTGAAGGTGGGCGAGGACACCAAGTCGACCGTGTCGGCCAAGCTCGGCACGCCGTCGGCCACCTCGACCTTCGATCCGAACACCTGGTTCTACATCTCGCAGCTGACCGACCGCGTGGCCTTCTACAAGCCGCGGGTGGCCAAGCGCGACGTCGTCGCCATCAACTTCGACAAGGAAACGGAGAAGGTGGCGTCGGTGAACAGCTACACGCTGAAGGACGGCAAGGTCGTCGCCTTCAACGGCCGCGAGACGCCGACGCGCGGCCGCGAAATGACCATCCTCGAACAGCTGCTCGGCAACGTCGGCTCCGGCGTCCTGCCGCAGACCGACGACGATCCGGGCAGCCGTCCCGGGCGCTAGTCGCTTAGCCCTCCTCCCTCGAGGGGAGGAGGGTTGGGTGGAGGGTGTGGCCGCTGCGCCCAAACAAAAAGCGCCGTAAGGCTCCAAGCCCTACGGCGCTTTTCTTTTGCCTCAATGCACTCACCCCCATCCCCGCCCTTCCCCCCTCGAGGGGGAAGGGAGAGATGAACGTTTCTACCCCACCGCCCCGTGAGCCAGCGCGGCCAACAGCAGCAGGGCCACGATGTTGGTGATCTTGATCATCGGGTTCACGGCCGGGCCGGCGGTGTCCTTGTAGGGGTCACCGACGGTGTCGCCCGTCACCGCGGCCTTGTGGGCTTCGGAGCCCTTGCCGCCGTGATGGCCTTCCTCGATCAGCTTCTTGGCGTTGTCCCAGGCGCCGCCGCCGCTCGTCATCGAGATGGCGACGAACAGGCCGGTGACGATCACGCCCATCAGCATGGCGCCAAGCGAGGCGAACGCGTTGACCTTGCCGGCGATGGCCTGGATGACGAAGAACAGCACGATAGGAGATGCGACCGGCAGCAGCGACGGGACGATCATCTCCTTGATCGCGGCACGGGTGAGGATGTCGACGGCGCGGCCGTATTCCGGCTTCACCTCGCCGGTCATGATGCCGGGGTTTTCCTTGAACTGGCGGCGAACCTCGACCACGACCGCCTGGGCGGCGCGACCGACGGCGGTCATCGACAGACCGCCGAACAGGAACGGCAGCAGGCCACCGAACAGCAGGCCGACAACGACGTAGGGGTTGGACAGGTCGAAGGCGACCGCGCCCATGCCCTCGAAGAACGAACCCGGCGTAGCGGTGGCCGAGAAGAACTTCAGGTCTTCGGTGTAGGCCGCGAACAGCACCAGCGCGCCCAGGCCGGCCGAACCGATGGCGTAGCCCTTGGTGACGGCCTTGGTGGTGTTGCCGACGGCGTCCAGCGCGTCGGTGGAGACGCGGACTTCGGAGGGCAGACCCGACATCTCGGCGATGCCGCCGGCGTTGTCGGTGACCGGGCCAAAAGCGTCCAGGGCGACGATGAATCCCGCCAGCGACAGCATGGCGGTCGTGGCGATGGCGATGCCGAACAGACCGGCCAGGCCATAGGTGACGATGATGCCGACGATGATCACCAGAGCCGGCAGCGCGGTTGATTCCAAGGACATGGCGAGACCCTGGATGACGTTGGTGCCGTGACCGGAGACCGAGGCTTCGGCCACCGACTTCACCGGACGGAAGCCCGTGCCGGTGTAGTACTCGGTGATGACGACGATGGCGGCGGTGACCAGCAGGCCGACGACGCCGCACCAGAACAGCTCCATGGCGCCGAAGGTCTGCGCGCCGACGGTGACGTCGCCGGTGACCATTGACGTGGTCACCCACCAGATGGCGCCGACCGACAGCACGCCGGTGACGATGAGGCCCTGGTAGAGGGCGCCCATGATGTTGTTCTTCTTGTTCAGGCGAACGAAGAAGGTGCCGATGATCGAGGTCACGATGCAGACGCCGCAGATGGCGAGCGGCAGCAGCATCATGGTGTCGACGACGCCCGCGCCCGCCGCGCGGAAGAAGATGGCGGCCAGCACCATCGTCGCCACGGTTGTCACCGCGTAAGTCTCGAACAGGTCAGCGGCCATGCCGGCGCAGTCGCCGACATTGTCGCCCACGTTGTCGGCGATGGTGGCGGCGTTACGCGGATCGTCTTCCGGAATGCCGGCTTCGACCTTGCCCACCATGTCGCCGCCCACGTCGGCGCCCTTGGTGAAGATGCCGCCGCCGAGACGCGCGAAGATGGAGATCAGCGAGGCGCCGAAGCCGAGCGCCACCAGCGAGTCGACGACTTCACGGCTAGTGTTCTCGAAGCCTACGCCGCCGGTGAGGAAGGCGTAGTAGCCGGCCACGCCGATGAGCGCGAAACCGG